>NZ_JOHB01000007.1:0-213873 GCF_000719605.1 Streptomyces sp. NRRL S-1813 | reverse complement strand
GGAGTAGGGGGTGGCGTGGGGAGGGGTGGTTGCGTCGGCGAGGGCATGCTGGGGTTTCTGCGGCCGGTGTGTGGCGGGTGTGTGGCAGGGGTGTCCGAAACCGGATAGGTGCCGTCCGGGTTCGGGGCTTTGTCAGTTGCGTGCCGGGGTCACCCGTACGCGGTAGGTGCCGTCCGGGTTCTCCGTCAGGACGGTGACGGCCGCGCCGCTGTGGGGGTCCGTGTAGGTATCGCCGGGGAGGAAGGTGGCGTCGGTCAGTTCCGGGTCGACGTACTTGTTGCCGCGGTAGCAGCCGCCGCTGTGCGGGGTGGCGTCCACGATGCGGAGCGGGCCGCGGCCCGAGGGGACGTGGGTGGCGACGCGGTAGACGAGGATCCCGGGCCGGCAGACCACGGGGTCGAGCAGGGCGCGGGTGCGGGCCTCGACGACCAGGGCGGTGCGGGGCGAGGTCGGGATGACGACGATCTTCGTGCCGCCGGGGGTGGCGATCGGGGTGAGGGTGTGTTCGCCGGGCGTCCCGTGGCGTGGTGCGCAGTGCACCTGATCGGCGGACAGCCAGCCGAGCTTCCACTTGTGCCAGCCGACGAAGTCGTTGCTCGGGCCCCAGTCCTCGTCCATCGGGTCCCAGTGCCCCACCGGGGGCGGGGCGTCGCGGTCGTCGGCGAAGTAGAGGTCGGGCAGGCCGAAGCTGTGGGCGTTCTCGTGGTTGAGGACGCGGAAGGCGCTCACCCCGGATTGCCGGCTCCAGATGAAGGATGCGTTCCGGAACGGTACCCGGTCGGCGGTCTTCAGTCCCATGTCGCCGCCGCTGAAGGTGACCGACAGGACCGTACGGGTCGCGGGCGGGCCCGCGTTGGGTGTGGCGATGACGTTGATGACGTCGTAGTCGCGGAAGTCGACGATGGGGTCGACCTCGCGGAGGACCTCGCGGGAGAGGGCGTGATAGCCGCCGTCCGAACTCGGGTCGAAGCTGGCGCCCCGCTGAATGCCGTACGCCGCGAGCGGCCGTGACATGTGGATCCACCGGAGCAGCGGCATGGGCTGGTAGGTCAGCCTGCCGTACGAGCTGGTGTGGAAGTAGTTCGTCGCGGCCGGGAAGAATTCGGCGAAGCGGGCTCTTGGGGACATCGTGGCGCGGGCGTCCGGGAAGTCGACGAAGAGGGTGAGGGCCCGTACGACGCCGGAGGAGCGGGCGAAACCGGCGGGGGTGTCCGTGGATTCGGCCACGTCGTCGTCGATGCCGCGCAACGCACACGGGCCGCTCGGCGCGGTGCCGGGCCCCGTAGGTATGGCGACGGCGCTGGGCGGCGAGCCCAGGGCTATGGCCGCGGCCGCGATGGCCGCGCCTGCGGCCAGAACCGCGGATACCTTGTGCTTCATATCGATCACCTTGTGTCGACAGGTGGCCGATCGCGCGCGGTGTTACATCAACTGGAGTCATGGCAGGGCCGGATGGGTCGCTGTCGGTCCTTCAGGTCGCTGTCGTTCCTTGATCGTTGCTCCTGGGGTGGCGTGTCGGGCGTGTCGGTCGGGCGTGTCGGTCGAGTGCGTCGCGTGCGCCGAGGGGTGGGTGAGGGTGTGGGCGAGGGGTGTGCTCCAGGTCACGTCGCGGCGTGAAATATCCGGGGAGGGGCTCCCCGTTTAACCAGACGTCCGGATGAAGCGGGGAGCGTCTCCCCGGTTCGTGCCGGTGCCGGCCTGCCGCCCGGCCGGTCGCCCGTCGAGTCACTCGACCGGGCGGGCGGGGCGGCGTCCGGGAATCCAGGCCTTCGGGAAGTGTCGAGAGTGGAAGGGAGTGAGCTGCCATGACTGCCGTCGTCGCATGCGCGAAGTCCGGGAAGAAGGGGCAGCAGCCCCGTCTGCGGGCCGATGCCCTGCGCAACCGGGAGCGGCTCATCGCGGCCGCCCGGGAGACGATGGTCGAGTTCGGGCCCGAGGTCCCGCTCGACGAAATCGCCCGGCGTGCGGGTGTCGGCAATGCGACGCTCTATCGTCACTTCGCGGACCGCCCCGAGTTGATCCACCACGTCACGCTCTCCGTCATGGCCCGTACCGCGGATCGCGCGGAGAGCGCCCTTGCCGAGGAGTCCGATGCTTTCCAAGCGCTGAGGCGCTTCGTCCACGCCGCGGTGGAGGAGCGGATCGGGGCGTTGTGCCCGTTGCTCTCCGACGGCGTCGACCGGGACCACCCCGATCTGATCGCGGCGCGTGAACGCCTGGAGGCGGCCGTCGAAGCCGTCATGGGTGCCGCGCGCGACAGCGGCCAGCTGCGTACCGACATCGCCGTCGGTGATCTGATGGTCGCGATCACCCAGCTCACCCGGCCGCTGCCGGGCAACAGCTGTACGAACTTCGACCAGTTCGTGCACCGTCATCTACAGCTGTTCCTGGACGGCTTGCAGGCGCCCGCCCGCTCCGAACTTCCCGGCGCCGCCGCCACTTTGGACGACCTGAGGCGCCGCTCGTAGAGCGGGCCGCGCCGCAGCGGCGTCATACGCCTCCCGTCTCGCACGCCCCTCGTCTGATCCGCCCCCTCGTCTCACACGTCCACCTTTCCTACGTCCCCACGCCCGTCCCGCATCCCCACGCCCGTCCCGCATCCCCACGCCCGTCCCGTTCTTCGCTCTTATTCGCTCACTGCACCACTAGGTGGATCCCGCCATGCCTGAAACAGCCACGTACGTCGATCCCCGGCGCTGGAAAGCGCTGATATTCATCGCTCTCGCCCAGCTGATGGTCGTGCTCGACGCGACCATCGTGAACATCGCGCTGCCCTCCGCGCAGGTGGATCTCGGTATCACCGACGCCAACCGGCAGTGGGTGATCACCGCCTACGCACTGGCCTTTGGCGGTCTGCTGCTCTTCGGGGGGCGCGTCGCCGACCTGTGGGGCCGGAAGCGGACCTTCATCATCGGGCTCATCGGATTCGCGGTCGCCTCCGCGCTCGGCGGGGCCGCGGCCAACCAGGAGATGCTGCTGGGCGCGCGTGCGCTCCAAGGTGTCTTCGGGGCGCTGTTGGCGCCGGCCGCGCTGTCGCTGCTGGCCGTGACGTTCACCGAGGCCAAGGAGCGCGCCAAGGCGTTCGGCATCTTCGGAGCGATCGCCGGTGGTGGCGGTGCCGTGGGTCTGATCCTCGGCGGGGTGCTGACCGAGTACATGAACTGGCGCTGGACCTTCTTCGTCAACATCCCGTTCGCCGTGGTGGCCGCGACCGGCGCCCTCCTCGTCATCCGCGAGCCCGCGGGGAGCCGCAACCCCTCCCGTCTGGACGTCCCCGGCGTCATCCTGGCCACGCTCGGCCTGGTCTCGCTGGTCTACGCGTTCACCCGCGCCGAGTCCGACGGCTGGCTGGCCGGTCCGACCCTCGGCCTGTTCGTGGCGGCGGCCGTGCTGCTGCTGGCGTTCGTGCTGGTCGAGTCCAAGGTGAAGGCGCCGCTGCTGCCGCTGCGGGTGGTCGCGGAGCGGAACCGCGCCGGTATCTATGCCTCGCTGGGCCTGGCCGTGATCGGCATGTTCGGCCTCTTCCTCTTCCTGACCTACTACCTCCAGATCGTGAAGGGCTACACGCCGGTCATGACCGGTCTGGCCTTCCTGCCGATGATCGTCGGCATGATCACCGGCTCGACGCAGATCGGCGCCCGGCTGATGACCCGGGTCCGGCCGCGGCTGCTGATGGCACCCGGTTTCACGGTCGCCGCGCTCGGCATGCTGGTGCTGACCCAGATCGACCTGGACACGTCCTACCCGGCGCTGATCCTGCCCGGCTTCCTGCTGATGGGTCTCGGCATGGGTACGGCGTTCATGCCCGCCATGTCACTGGCCACGCACGGGGTCCAGCCGCGCGACGCCGGTGTCGCCTCCGCGATGGTCAACACCTCGCAGCAGGTGGGCGGCGCGATCGGTACGGCCCTGCTGAACACCATCGCGGCGAGTGCCACCACCGCGTACGCGACTTCGCACGCGGCCGGTGCGCGCTCGGCCGACCTGCTCAAGCTCCAGTCGATGGTGCACGGCTACACCACCGCCATCTGGTGGGCGGTCGGCATCTTGGCACTGGCGGGCGTGATCGCCTTCACCTTCATCAACACCGGGCGGCCGGGGGGCGGTTCGCCGGCGGCCTCCTCCGGTGAGGGCGAGAGCACGGTTGTGGGTTCGTCCGAGAACCAGGGCCAGGGCGAGGGCCAGGGCCAGGGTGAGGTGCAGGTTCCGGTGATGGTGCACTGAGCCGGTGGGTGGCGGGAGCCGTAGGGGCACCCCGGCCGGGGTCGTGCCGGCTCCTCGCCGTCCTGGCTCGTGGGTGACGCGCACGGGGGTCTATCAGCGCCGTCCCGGGCTTGGTCCCGCTCCCGCTCCCGCTCCCGGTCCCGGTACCGGTCCCCTCATGCCCACTGGCGTCGGTCTCGTCCGGCTCCGCTGATCCGTCAGCGGAGCCAGGGGAGGTCGGCGCCTTTCGGCTGCAGGCCTTCGGTCATGACCTGGCAGATCTCGGCCAACTGGCCGACCTGCTCCGGGGAGAGCCGGTCGAAGATCGCGGCGCGTACGGCGGCGACATGCCCGGGGGCGGCCCTCTCCAGAACCCGCATTCCCTCGTCCGTGAGGTAGGCGTTCTGGCCCCGCTTGTCGGACGGGCAGTTCTCGCGTTGGACCCAGCCGTTGCGCTCCAGGCGCGCGATCGCATGGGAGAGCCGCGAGCGTGTGATCTTGGCGTTCTGAGCCAGCTCGGTCATCCGCATCCGGCGCCGCGGTGCACGGGAGAGCTGGACCAGCAGGCCGTAATAGACATGCGGCATCCTCGCGTCCCGCTGCAACTGACGGTCGAGGTGATCCTCCAGGAGCGTGGTGGCGTGGAGGTAGCACTGCCAGGCAAATTGCTCCTCATCGCTGAGCCAGCGCGGCTCAGTTGCGGATTCGATGCTCATACCATCCACTCTCTCACCACTTGGAGAGTTATTTAAGTTTTAACAACGTCAGGCTACACTGAGGCCAATGCTTGAAGTTTCAAGCATTGGGTCGCGTGACGACGGAAGGCGCACGCGCACCAACTACTGCCAGTGTGACGCTGTGGGGTTGTGATGTCCGTAATGCCGGCTCTCTATCTGAGCCATGGTGCGCCGCCGCTCGCCGACGATCCCTGGTGGCCGGGCCAGCTGGCCGCCTGGTCCGCGAAGCTGCCGCGTCCCCGGGCCGTACTGATCGTCTCCGCGCACTGGGAGGAGGCGCCGCTCGCGCTCGGTGCCACCCGGACGGTGCCACTGATCTACGACTTCTGGGGTTTCCCGGAGCACTACTACCAGGTGCGATACCCAGCCCCCGGTGCACCTGAACTGGCCGAGCGGATACGCGGGACGCTGCGTACGGCGGGCATGCCCGTGGTGGACCTCCCCGACCGGGGGCTCGATCACGGCGCGTACGTCCCGCTCGTGGAGATGTTCCCGGACGCCGACGTCCCCGTACTCCAGATCTCCCTGCCGACCCTCGATCCGCGCCGGCTCCATGAGATCGGCCGCAAGCTCGCACCGTTGCGCGAGGAGGGTGTGCTGATCATCGGCAGCGGCTTCTTCACGCACAATCTGGCCGCGCTGCGGCACGTCGACGGCGGTACGCCGGCGTGGTCGGCAGAGTTCGACGACTGGGGGCGCGAGGCCCTGGAGTCCCAGGATCTCGACGCCCTCTTCGACTTCGCGCACAAGGCGCCGGCCGGCCGGCTCGCCCATCCCCGCACCGAGCACTTCGCCCCGCTGTTCGTGACCCTGGGGGCAGCGGAAGCGCACGGGCAGCTGGGCGGCGGACGCAGTGTGATCGACGGGTTCTGGATGGGGCTGGCGAAGCGGTCGGTGCAGTTCGGCTGAGGGGTGGCGGGGGCCCGCCGTCTACCGGGCGCCGCCCGCCTGGCATCGGCCCGCCGCCCGCCGCCCGCCGCCCGCCGGGTGCCCGTCAGTCGTCCTCGTCGATCAGGGTGAGGGCGTTCAGGGCTGCCGACAGGGCGCGGGTGTCGCCGTCCTCGGAGGTCGCCGCCACGTCCAGAGCGGTGTCCGCGAACTTGATCGCATGCTCGTTGCCGTTGGCGACCGCTCGCTCGAAGACCTCCTCGGGTGTGATCGAGGCGGCGTCCGGCGCCGGGAGCGGGGTGTCCGCGGCGTAGATCGTGGTGACCGCCGACGTCGCCGCCCAGGCCACCGCGAACGAGCGCGCCCACAGCGTCGGCTACTGGGCCGCCCGGCATCTGCTCCTGCCCGTCGCCGTCCGCCCCGCGGGCGGTGCCACCCCGTCCGAGGCCCTGGCCGCCCTCCCCCGTATCGCCGAACAGCATGTGACGCCGGTGAACGGATACTCCCAACTCCCCGCCACCCCAGGCTGGTTGAGTACCGCCGAGTCCTTGCGCCTCCCCGATGACCCCGAGGCCGTACGCGAGGACCTGACCGCGCTCGTACGCGCCGCCACCCTCAACTACGCGGACTACGGCCACGGGAACGGCATCATGCTGGTGCACGCCGCCACCGCGCCGAACGCGGTGCTGCGCACCCTGCCCGCACTCCCCCGGGAGGCCTGGCGGGTGAAGTACGCGGTCCATTCGGTGACCCGGCTCGAATCGCCCAGTGCCTCCCGCCAGTTGGCGTCGGTGATGCGGCCGTGGGCGCGCGGCACGCCTTCCAGTTTGTTCTCGTAGCCGTCGAGCCAGCGGTGGACGGTGTGGGCCTGGCCGTTGCGGACCGTGGCTTCGACGGCCATCGGTCCGTGGTTGCTCAGATAGCCGTTGAACTCGGGGCCGGAGGTGTGCAGGCGGAGCAGGGCTTCGTCGAGTGTGCCGCTCGTCGTATCCATGGCTGGAGGCTGGGGCGGCGGGGTGGCGCGCGTAACGGGCTTCCGGCCTACACCGCTGGTCGTAAGGCCGCAGGTGGGGGCGGGAGTTGGGGGTGGGTGCGGGTGTTGCGGGCGGAAGGGGGGCGGCGGGCGTTGCCGCATGTCCGTATCCCTCAGTATCCCGCCGCATCTCTCAGCTTCCTGCCGTATCCACCGGATCCATTCCGGACAGAGGGCGTCGGGTATTGGGGGGAGGGTGCTGCCATGACGAGTGAGAGCGGACGAGGCGAGGGCGGCGCGGACTTCGAGGGCGGGGCGGAGTCCGAGGGCGTCGCTGACGTCGAGGGCGTCGCTGACGTCGAGGGTGGGGCAGGACGGGCCGGTGGTGGCGGCGAGGGGGGTGAAGCGGTCGGCTGGTCGGTGGTCCGGGCGGCGGTACCGGAGTTTGCCGGGCGGGTGCAGGAACGGTTCGGGGCGTACCGGCACCACGTTCTCGCCACCCTCCGCAAGGACGGCGCACCGCGGCTCACCGGCCTGGAGGCGGATTTCCGCTACGGGGAGCTGTGGCTGGGCATGATGGTGGGCTCGCGCAAGGTGCTCGACCTGCGGCGCGACCCTCGCTTCTCGCTGCATGCCAACCCGGGGCCTGGCACCGGCCTTTCGGGCGGTGACGTACGGGTGTCCGGGCGGGCCCTGGAGGTGACCGGCCCCGAGGTGGTCGCGCGCTATGCGGCGGTGGTGAAGCCGCCGGAGCCGTTCCATCTCTTCCGGGCGGAGCTGACGGAGGCGGTGCGTACGTACATCCAGGACTCGTGTGTGGTGCTGGAGAGCTGGGTACCGGGGCGGCCGCTGCGGACGATCCGGCGGACGTCCGACGATGCCGCGCTTCAGGTGGAGTGAGACGGCGCTACGGGTGGAGCGATGTGGCGCCACAGCGCAGCAGGGGCGGGACCAGGACCGGAGGCAGGCCCGCCGGTATGCGTACCGGCGGGCCTGCCCATCGGCATCCGGCACGCGTACCTGCGGGCCGGGCGCCGGGGGCGAGTTGCCGTCTCAGTGGGTGGCCACGGGGAGGTGGTGGGACCGGTCGCGATGGGACCGGTCGTGCTGGTGGGGGTGCGGCCGGTGTCTGCCGTGCGGCTCGCGGACCCGGTGGGTGCGGAAGATGTAGAGGGCGACGACGAACATCACGGCGCCCATGGTGAAGCCGAAGGCGCACGACTTCAGGATCGTTTCGCCGCCGAGGCTGTAGACCCAGCCGAGCGCACCGCCGAAGAGCGCACCGTAGGCGAGCGCCCGGGTTTCGGTGATCATGGACGACTGGAAGTGGGCCACCAGCAGCCCCAGTGCTCCGGACACCACCGCCGCGGCCAGTCCGTACAGCATGGCCGGGCCGCCCTTGGTGCCGTCGGTGTGCGTGCGGAAGATGGTGAAGCAGCCGAAGGCGAGTGCCGTGATGATCGGCAGCGACACGGTCGGCGGGATGCGCTTGGCCATTCCCGCCATTCCCGCCATTCCGGTCGGTCGCGAGGCCCCCTGCGGGCCACGGGCCTGGGCGTTCGCCGTCGCGCCGTGTTCGACGTCCACGGTGCCGTGTGAGCGGGCGGCCCTCGCACCGTGCCGGTGAGCGTGCTGGTCCATGACGGGCTCCTCTCGCTTGCCCCGCTGTCCCGCTGCCCCTTCCGTCCAGGCGACACCCGGGTGCCGTCGGCGTCAACTGGAGCGGCGGACGACGGAGCCGCAGAGGGCGCGGGGGAGGGCGCGGGGAGGTGGGTGAGGGGCGGGTTCAGCCCAGATCCTTCTGGTACCAGGCCACGTCCCAGTAGCGGCCGAATTTGCGGCCCACTTCCGTGTACGTACCGATGTGCCGGAAGCCGAAGCGGGTGTGGAGGCGGGTGGACGCCTCGTTCGGCTGGGTGATCCCGGCGTAGGCGCGGTGCACGTCCTGGTCGGCCAGTGCCTCGAACAGGGCCGTGTAGAGCAGCGTGCCGATGCCGCGGCCGACGGCGTGCGGAGCGCAGTAGGCAGTGACCTCGACGGAGGGTGCGTAGGCGGCCTTGGGGCGGAAGGAGCTGCTGGTCGCGTAACCGAGCAGCGCACCTTCTCCCGCCGTCCCCGGGGCACCTTCTCCCGCCGTCCCCGGGCCTTCCCCCGACCCGGCCTGCGGGTCGCTCTCCGGACCGTTGTGCGGGTTTTTGGTCCGATCTGTCACTTCGCGGGCAACCAGGAGGCGATGCGGGCCGTCTTGTGGGTAGGCGAGCAACCATGGGCGGCGCTGATCGGGAGTGAAGGGCTCCAGATCGAACGTGATGCACGTCTCACGGATGTAGTGGTTGTAAAGATCCGTGAGGGCCGGAAGGTCCGCTTCCGTGCCCGCCCTGACCTGCACTTCGCCCTGCTCACGTGGCATATGGCCTCCTCGGGTGGGGGCGCAGGGTACTGCATGATCAGAAAAATAGAGGGGCAGCGTGGGAATTCTGTCCGGATTCCAGCCGTTGTTTCCTTCGGACGGGCCACGCGGTGAGCATCGGCTTCGATGCCCCGATCCGGTCCGCCTTTGTCCCGCGACCGACTCATCGCAAAGGGAGCACACGCATGGCAACCCGTGCCGTCGCCCGACGTCAGGAGAGCAGCACTGGTTCTGACGGGGCCAACAGTGTTCGCGCCGTAGGCGGGGAGATCGCCGACCGCGACCTGGTCGGCATGTACCTCGACGAGATCGCGCGTACACCGCTGCTCGACGCCGCCAAGGAGGTCGAGCTGTCCCAGACCATCGAGGCGGGCGTCTACGCCCAGCAGATCCTCGACGGCGAGGTCACCGACGGTAATGCCGCAGGTGCCGGCCGCGAGGAGCTGGAGGCGCTGGTCGAGGAGAGTGCCAGGGCCAAGGACGTCTTCATCCGTTCCAACCTCCGCCTGGTGGTCGCGGTGGCCCGCCGTTATCCGCGCGCCGGGCTGCCCCTGCTGGACCTGATCCAGGAGGGCAACGCCGGTCTGGTGCGTGCCGTGGAGAAGTTCGACTACGCCAAGGGCTTCAAGTTCTCGACGTATGCGACGTGGTGGATCCGTCAGGCCATCACCCGTTCCATCGCCGACCAGTCGCGCACGATCCGGCTGCCCGTGCACCTCGTCGAGGAGCTGGGCCGCATCCGCCGGGTGCAGCGCGAGTTCAACCGCGAGAACGGCCGTGACCCGGAGCCGGCGGAGGTCGCCGGGGAGCTGGGCTCCACGCCCGCCCGTGTCACCGACGTACTCGACTGGGCGCGCGATCCGGTCAGCCTCAACATGTCGGTGGACGACGACGGCGACACCCAGTTCGGCGATCTGCTGGAGGACACCTCCGCGGCCTCGCCCGAGCAGTCCGTGCTCACGCTGCTGCGCAGCGAGGAGCTGGAGGACCTGATCGACCGCCTCGACCACCGCACGGCCTCGATCATCAAGGCCCGTTACGGCATAGAGGACGGCCGTGAGCGCACGCTGACCGAGGTCGGCAAGCAGCACGGCCTGACCCGTGAGCGGATCCGGCAGATAGAGAAGCACGCCCTGCTGGAGCTGAAGCGGATGGCGGGTGACACGGGATTCGACGCGGCCGCATGACCGGCGCGCGCCGCGGCGCGCGCCGAGATCGCTGGTGAGGCCTGTGCCTGTAGAGGACGAGCCCCGGTGCCCTTCGTGGCGTCGGGGCTCTGTTGTGTCCGGAGGCTTGCCGTGCCGGGCCGGAGGCTTGCCGTGCGGGTCCGCAGGTGTGCCGCCGGTGTCCGCAGGGTGCTGTGCCGCCGGGGTCCGCAGGTGCCGCGCCGCGGTGTCGCAGCTGTGCCGCCGGTGTCCGCAGAGGTGCCGCCTGCGTTCGTAGGAGTGCCGTCTGCGTCCGCAGGGGTGTCGGTGTCGGGAGTCCGGGGGCGAGGGCTCGGAGGGGGCGCGGCTCGGGGCACTCCGATGTCCGTTTGAGTCTGTCCAGAGTCCACTTACGTTTACTTCGCGGAGATCCGGGCGTAGCATCGCATTGAAACCACAGGTTCGGGCATGGAACGGACACAGACGCTGATGTATGCACCGGAACGCCAGCAGGAGATTCTGCGGCTCGCCCGTGAGGGCGGGCGGGTCGATGTGCTCTCCCTGGCGGAGGAGTTCCAGGTCACCGCCGAGACCGTGCGGCGCGATCTGAAGGCGCTGGACCGGGCCGGCCTGGTGCGCCGGGTGCACGGCGGGGCCATCCCGGCCGGCCGGCTGGACTTCGAACCCGACCTCGCCGAGCGGGACGCCGTCGCCGCCGACGAGAAGCAGCGCATCGCGCGGGCCGCACTCGCCGAGCTCCCCGGCGGTGACGGCGGCGCCGCCGGATCCGGGAGCGTGATCCTGGACGCCGGTACGACCGCCGTCCGGCTCGCCGCGGAGATCCCGTTGGAGGCCGAGCTGACCGTCGTCACCCACGGCCTGCCGGTCGCCGCGCGGCTGGCCGACCACCCCGGGCTCACCCTCCACCTCGTCGGCGGCCGGATCCGGCGCCGTACGCGGGCCGCGGTCGACGACTGGGCGCTGCGCGCCTACCGCGAGCTCAACGCCGATGTGCTGTTCCTCGCGACCAACGGCTTCTCGCTCGACGGCGGCCTGACCACTCCCGACCTTGCGGAGGCCGCCGTGAAGCGGGCGCTGATCGCCGCCGCCCGCCGGGTCGTCCTCCTCGCGGACTCCGCCAAATTCGGGCAGCAGCACTTCGCCCGCTTCGGCGAGCTGTCCGATGTGGACCTGCTCATCACCGACACCGGCCTGAGCCCCGACGACGCCCTCGCCATCGAGCGTGCGGGCACGGAAGTAGTACGCGCATGATCCTCACCGTCACCCCCAACCCCAGCCTGGACCGTACGTACGAGATCCCGGCGCTGGACCGTGGGGCCGTGCTCCGGGCCACCGCCGACCGGATCGACCCCGGCGGCAAGGGCGTCAATGTCTCGCGGGCGGTCGCCGCCGCCGGGGTCCGCACCCTCGCCGTACTGCCCCTGGGCGGCCCGGCGGGTGCGGCGCTGGCAGCGCTGCTGGGCGCCGAGGGCATCGAGGTGGCGGGTGTTCAGGTGGCCGGGCAGACCCGCTCCAACATCTCGGTCGCCGAACCCGACGGCACTCTCACCAAGATCAACGCGACCGGGCCCGAGCTCACCGCCGACGAGTCGGAGGCGCTGCTCACCGCGGTCGGCGAGCGCTCCGCCGGCGCCGACTGGATCGCCTGCTGCGGCAGCCTGCCGCGCGGCCTGGGGCCCGAGTGGTACGCGGAGCTGGTCGCCCGCGCCCACCGGGCCGGCGCCCGGATCGCCCTGGACACCTCGGGCCCGTCGCTGACCGCGGCGCTGCGCGAACGCCCGGACGTCGTCAAGCCCAACGCCGAGGAGCTGGCGCAGGCCGTCGGCCGCCCGCTCGCGACCCTCGGCGACGCGGTCAAGGCCGCCGAGGAGCTGCGGGCATCGGGAGCCCGCGCCGTACTGGCCTCCCTGGGGGCGGACGGCCAGCTCCTCGTCGACGAGGAAGGCGCCTTCTTCGGCAGCGCCCCGGTCGTCGCCGTCCGCAGCAATGTCGGCGCGGGCGACGCCTCACTGGCGGGCTTTCTCGCCGCGGGCGGTACGGGACCGATGGCGCTGGCCGCCGCGCTGGCCCATGGCGCGGCCGCCGTCCAGCTGCCCGGCAGCCAGATGCCGACACCGGCCGATCTGGACACGTCGGCGGTCAGGACCACCGACGCGGTGCCGCTCCAGCGCGCCCTGACGGAGCCGGTGTCATGACGGCCGCGCGCGAAGCCGCTGGTGTTGCCGCAGCGCGGCGAGTTGTTGCCATGCCTGACACGTGGCGAGTTGTTGCCGGGCCAGCCACGTGGCGAGTTGTTGCCGGGCCTGCCGCGCGGCGAGTTGTTGCCGGGCCTGCCGCGCGGCGAGTTGTTGCCGGGCCTGCCGCGCGGCGAGTTGCCGGCATGGCGGCCGCGCGCCGGGTTGTCGGCATGCCCCCTCGATCCCGCCCTCCGGCTGCTGCTGGGAGGCGCTCCAGCCATCCCCCGATCCGTCCCCGCCCCCCGATCCCTGCCCACCCCCCGTTCCGTCCCCACCGCCCCCACGGCGGTACCGCGCGCAAGGGAGCCCGCGATGAGTGAGCTGATCACCGCGGAACTGGTCGACCTCGACCTGTCCGCAGAAACGAAGGACGCCGCCGCACGGTCCCTGGCCGAGCGGATGGTCGCCCACGGTCGCGTCACCGACCTGGAGGGGTTCCTCGCGGATGTGGCCGCGCGCGAGGCCCAGATGCCGACCGGCCTGGACGGCGGGATCGGGATTCCGCACTGCCGCAGCACGCATGTCACGGAGCCGACTCTGGCCTTCGGACGCAGCGCCTCCGGTATCGACTTCGGTGCGCCGGACGGCCCGGCCGACCTGATCTTCCTGATCGCGGCCCCGGCGGGCGGCGACGCGGACCATCTGTCGATCCTCTCGACCCTCGCCCGGAGCCTGATGGACGAGTCCTTCACCGGCGCGCTGCGGTCCGCCACCGAACCGGAGCGTACGGCGGCACTGATCCGTGGCGACGAGCCGGCGGGGGAGCCCTCGGCCCAGGCCCCCGCCCCGGCCCAAGCCCCGGCCGAGCCCCCGGCTCCGGGCACGGAGGCGCGAGCGGAGACGGACGCACAGACGGAAAAGGACACACGGCCGGAGACGGCACCTGAGGCGGAAGAGACCCCCGCACCAGCGACCGAAGCCCCTTCCGAGGCCCCTCCGGAGGCACCTCCCGCGGCCGCCCCCGAGGCCCCCTCCGCGGCCGCCCCCTTCCGTATCGTCGCCATCACCTCCTGCCCCACCGGTATCGCGCACACCTACATGGCCGCCGAATCGCTGGAGAAGGCCGGGCAGGCCGCCGGTGTCGAGGTGTTCGTCGAGACCCAGGGCTCGGCCGGGTTCAAACGGCTCGACCCGCAGCTCGTCACGGACGCGGACGGCGTGATCTTCGCGCATGACGTCGAGGTACGGGAGAAGGAACGGTTCGCCGGGAAGCCGACGGTCGACGTCGGAGTGAAGGCGGGCATCAACCGCCCCGCCGAGCTCATCGCCGAGGTACGGCAGAAGGCCGAACGCGGCGAGGTGTCCGGCACCGCGCGCGCCGCCGCGCCCATGGACAAGGACGCCGAGACGGGCGACGGCTTCGCCACCCGCCTGCGCAAGTGGCTGATGACCGGCGTCAGTTACATGGTCCCGTTCGTCGCCGCGGGCGGTCTGCTCATCGCGCTCGCCTTCGCCATCGGCGGCTACACGATCAACAAGGCGCCCTCCGTCGCCGAGCACTTCCTCTGGACCGATGCCACGAGCTGGGCGGCGCTGCTCTTCCAGATCGGCAGCGTGGCGTTCGGCTTCCTCGTCCCGGTGCTGGCCGGATTCATCGCGTACGGCATGGCGGACCGGCCCGGCCTCGTCCCGGGCTTCGTCGGCGGTGCCATCGCGCTCACGATCAACGCGGGCTTCCTCGGCGGCCTGATCGCCGGGCTCATCGCGGGTGCGGTGGTGATGGCGATTCAACGGGTGGCCATACCGCCGGTGCTGCGCGGCATCATGCCGGTCGTGGTCATCCCGCTGATCTCGTCGGCGATCGTCGGCTTCCTGATGTTCCTCGTGGTGGGCAAGCCGATCGCCGCGCTGCAAAAGGGACTGACGGACTGGCTGTCCGGTCTCACCGGTGCCAACGCGATCATCCTGGGTGCTCTTCTCGGCCTGATGATGTGCTTCGACCTCGGCGGCCCGCTGAACAAGGTCGCCTACGCCTTCGCGGTCGGCGGCCTCGCCAACCCCAACGAGGGCAGCCTGAAGGTCATGGCCGCGGTGATGGCGGCCGGTATGGTCCCGCCGCTGGCGATGGCGCTGGCCACGACCGTCCGCGGCCGGCTCTTCACCAAGGCCGAGCGGGAGAACGGCAAGGCGGCCTGGGTGCTCGGCGCCTCCTTCATCACCGAGGGCGCGATCCCCTTCGCCGCCGCCGACCCGCTGCGCGTCATTCCCTCCGCGATGGCCGGCGGTGCGGTCACCGGAGCCCTGTCGATGATGTTCGGCTGCACCCTCCGCGCCCCGCACGGCGGCATCTTCGTCGTCCCCCTGATCGGCCAGCCGTTCCTCTACCTGCTCGCCATCGCCGCGGGTACGGGCGTCAGTGCGGCCCTGGTGATCCTCCTCAAGGGCCTGCGCAAGCCGCCGCACACCCGCGCGGCGGACTCGTCGGCCGACGGCGGGGCCGAGGTGACGGTCGCCGCCTGATCTCCGCTCCGCCCGAGCGTGCCGAGGCCTCCACCGACCCAGGTGGAGGCCTCGTCGGCGTTCCTCCCCCAAGCCCGTCCGGGACGTGTTCTGACGGGCCGTGAAGCAGGGTTACCCGTGCGTTAGCCGATCTTTAGCCGACGCGACGAGAGTCATGGATGTCACGCCGAAGGACGCCAGTCACCACCTCGGGGGAACCCTCATGTCGCTCGCCACCGCCACCCTGCGCCGCGGTCGTCGGCTCGCCGTCGCCTCGCTCGTCGCCGCCGCGGCGCTGTCGCTGACCGCCTGCCGGAGCGGGGACGACAAGGCGTCGGCCGCGCCCTCCGCCGTGAGCAGCCAGGCCGCGTCGGACGGCGGCTCCACGGCGGGCGACTCCACTTCCGGTGGAGCCTCGGGCGGTTCATCCACGGGCTCGTCCTCGACGGGTGGGGAGCAGGCAGGCGGTGGTTCCGGTGCCGGGGCGGGGAAGGGCGCCTCGCGTACGGGCACCAACGGGGGCCAGGCGTCCGCGACGGGCGGCTCCGGCGGGCAGGGTGGTGCCTCCGCCGGCCGTAAGGGCGTCAACGGCACCTGGGTCGGCAAGCTGAATTGGCTCACCGAGTACAAGCTCTCGGTGGCCCCGGAGAGCGGTCCGGAGCAGGCGTTCCACCTCCTCGACAGCACCAAGGTGCTCGGTGCGGCGGCGCTCTGCGAGGCCCCCGACGGCCGCGTCCACCTGGACAGCTCCGGCTACGGCACCGCTCCGTGCACCCTCGACGACGCGCGCAAGGCGGCCAAGCTCGGGTCCGTCGACGTACGGGTGACGGTGAAGGACGGCGTGGCCACGAAGATCGCCGAGCACTACCGCCCGTAAGCCCGCGCACGGAGCCCCGGCGACTCCCCTCAGCACCGTTCAGCGGCCGTCGGAACATCCGGCGGCCGCTGAGCCGTGTGCGGGCCGCTCAGATTCCCAGCCGGGCCGCGATGCCGTCGAGGACGCTGTCCAGGCCGGTTTCGAAGCGCCACTGCGGGTCGTCCTTGCGGGTGGCCTCGTGGAGATAGCGGTGGTAGGTGGGATAGCGCCCGGTGCTCATCAGGTAGCTCATCTGCGGGGCGAGGGCGACCCGCACCTCGTCGGGGCTGGTCCAGCCCTGCTCCCGCATCAGGCAGTGGTGCGCGCATTCGGCCGAAACCGCGCCGTGGACATAGGAGTTGACGGTGCCGAGCACGGCCATCATCGCGTCGACGTCGAGTCCGAGCCCGTCCAGGGCGGAGAGCGCCCGCTCGGCCGCGGCCATCCGGTTCGGGGTGAGCGCGCGCAACGACTGCGGTGAGGAGATCTGGATGAGCCAGGGGTGGCGCAGCACGATCTCCCGGGTGCGCAGCGCGTTGGCGCGCATGACGTCGCGCCAGTTCTCGATGTCGTCGGGGAGCGTGAGGTCCGCGTGGACCGCGTCCGTCATCAGGTCCAGGACATCGCCCTTGCCGGAGACATAGCGGTACGCCGCCATGGGGGCGACGCCCAGTTCGGTGGCCAGGCGGCGCATGGTGACGGCGTCGATGCCCTCGGCGTCGGCGATGCGTACGGCGGCCGCGGCGATCTTCTGCGGGGTCAGGGTGGCCCGCGGAGCCGGCGCCGGCCGGTCCAGGCGCTCCCAGAGGGAGACCGCTGCCGGGTCCGGCGCGTCCATGGCGGACCCGGACGGCTTCCGGCCCTCGGCTCCGGCTGGCTTCTTGCCGGCCATGGGCTCACTTCCTTCCCGGATCCTCCCGCTTCCCGGATCCTCCTGGAGCGACGCGTACAACGTATCAGCAGTAGACGCTGTACGCGCTGATGTGTACGTTGTATTTGCTCGATACGTCGTACACATGGTGCAGCGGAGAGGCGCGTCGTTGCCGGTTGCTGCGGAGAGACGGAAACGCGGAGCGAGGGGGCGCAGTGAGGGTGACCAACGGTTCGACCGAAGCGGCCGGCCAGGCCGTAGGGGCAGACCCGCCCGTAGGGGGCGACCCGGCCGTAGGGGGCGACCAGGCCGGAAAAGCCAGCAGGGCGGCCGGAGGGACGGACGAGGCGGCGCCCGGCGGACGGCCGCCGCGGTCGCTGTACTTCGGGGTGTTCGGGCTGCTGCTCGGAATGTTCCTGGCGATGGTGGACGGGCTGATCGTGGGGACGGCGCTGCCCACGATCGTCGGGGACCTCGGGGGGCTGGACCAGCTGTCCTGGGTGGTGACGGCCTATCTGCTCACCACCGCCGTGGCGACACCGATCTGGGGGAAGGCGGGGGATCTCTACGGCCGCAAGGGCACATTCATGGCGGCGGTCGTGCTCTTTCTGGCCGGGTCGATGCTGTCCGGGCTGGCGCGGGACATGGGGCAGCTCATCGCGTTCCGGGCCGTGCAGGGGCTGGGTGCGGGCGGGTTGATGGTCGGAGCGCTGTCGATCATCGGGGTGCTGGTGCCGCCCCGGCAGAGCGGCCGGATGCAGTCGATGATCGGCGCCATGATGCCGGTCGCGTTCATCGGCGGGCCGCTGCTGGGCGGCTTCCTCACGGACCATCTGAGCTGGCGGTGGGCGTTCTATGTCAATGTGCCGATCGGAGCGGTGGCGCTGGTGATCGTCGGGGGGTGGATCCGGCTGGGCCGCAGCGGGCGGAGCACGGCGCGGATCGACTACGCCGGCGTGGTGCTGCTGTCCGCCGCCATCCTCGCGCTGACCCTGCTGGCCAGTTGGGGCGGCGTCCGGTACGGCTGGGCGTCACCGCAGATTCTCGGGCTGGCGGCGGTGGCCGTGGTGGCGTCGGCCTGGTTCGTACGGGTCGAGCGGCGGGCGGTGGAACCGGTCATCCCGCCCCGGCTGTTCCGCAGCCGCAACTTCACCGTGGCGCAGATCCTGAGCTTTCTGGTCGGCGCGGTGATGCTCGGCGCGACCAGCTATCTGCCGCAGTACATGCAGTTCGTGCAGGGGCTGTCGCCGACGGACGGCGGTCTGCTGTTGCTGCCGCTGATGTTCGGGATGCTCGGCGTGCAGCTCGGCACCGGGGCGCTGATCAGCCGTAACGGCCGCTACCGGGTCTATCCGATCCTGGGCGGCGCGGTGTTGACCGTGGGCGTCCTGATCCTGCTGTCGCTCGGTACGGACACCGGGACGGCCCTGGCCTCCGCGCTCACCGTCGTCGCGGGGATGGGCATCGGGTTCGTCATGCAGAGCACCATGATCATCACCATGAACAGCGCGGAGCCCCGCGACATGGGCGCCGCCGGCGGCACGGTCACGCTGCTGCGTACGGTCGGCGGCTCGCTCGGAGTCGCCCTGCTGGGCGCGGTCTTCACCGGACGGCTGCACAGCGGGCTCGTCGACCGGGTGGGGGAGGGCGCCGCGGACCGGCTGACGGCGGGCGCCGGACAGCTGACGCCACAGGTGCTGGACGGGGTGGCCGTACCGGTACGGGACGCCTACCGGACGGCGGTCACCAGCGGGCTGCACGGCGTCCTGCTCGGCGCCGCGGTACTGGCCGCCCTCGGCTTCGCGGCCGCCTGGTTCGTACGGGAGGTGCCGCTGCGGAGTGCGGTGGACGCGGCCGACGGGGCCGGGCCGGCCGACTGACCGGGCCGGCCGACCGACTGACCGGGCCTCGTGACCCACCAGGCCCGGTGACCGACGGGCCCGGTGACCCCCCGGGCCCGGTGACCCACGGGAGCCGCAGGCAGGCCCGCACGCACAAGGCGGTGGCCGGCCCCTGTCAGGGACCGGCCACCGCCTTCGTCTGTGCGCCTCGGACCTTCGTCCGTCAGACCGCGCTGCCCGCCTGCCACTCGGACCAGGACAGGTTCCAGCCGTTGAGGCCGTTGTCCGGCTTGACGGTCTCGTCCTTCGAGTTCTTCACGATGACGACATCGCCGATCAGGGACTCGTTGAAGAACCACTTGCCCGGGGTGTCGCCCCCGCCGCCCTTGTTGTCCCGCAGGCCGACGCAGCCGTGGCTGGTGCCGGCCTGGCCGAAGACGGACGGGGAGCCCCAGTAGTTGCCGTGGAGGAAGGTGCCGGAGGCCGACAGCCGCATGGCGTGCGGGACGTCAGGGATGTCGTACTCGCCCTTGCCGTCCTTGTTCTTGAAGCCGACCGTCGAGCCGTCCATGCGGGTCTGCTCGAACTTCTCCGAGATCACCATCTGGCCGTTGTAGGTCGGGTTCTCGGGGCTGCCGCCGGAGATCGGGATGTTCTTGAGGGTCTTGCCGTCCCGCTTGACCGTCATGTGCTGGGTGTTCATGTCGACCGTGGAGACCTGCGAGCGCCCGATGGTGAAGGACACCGTCTTGGACTGCACGCCGGTGATGCCCTGGCCGCCCTTCACCCCGTCCAGGTCGATCTTCATGGTGACCTTGGAGCCGGCCTTCCAGTAGTCCTCGGGACGGAAGTCGAGGCGCTGGGTGCCGAACCAGTGGCCGACGACCTTCTGGCCGCTGCTGGAGGTCACCGTGATGTGGGACTGGACGTCCTTCTTGTTGGTGATCGCCTTGTCGAAGTTGAAGGACACCGGCATGCCGACGCCGACGGTCTTGCCGTTGTCGGGGGTGTAGCTGCCGATGAAGCTGTCGGCCGAGGACACCGTCGTGAACGTGGCGTTCTGGGTGGCGGCCCGGCCCTTGGCGTCCTTGCCCTTCGCCACGATCTTGTACTTGGTGCCGCGCTCCAGCTGGACGCCGGGCTTCCAGGACGTGCCGTCGGACGATATGGCACCGGCCACGTCCTTGCCGGAGTCGGCCTCGGTGAGCTTCACCTCGGTCAACTTGCCGCCGGTGGCCTTCACGCCGGTGTCGTTGATGCTGGCGTTGGTGGCGCCGTCGTCCGACGAGACCTTGATCTTGACGTCGGAGGCGTTCTTGGCGGCCGCGGCGTCCGCACCGGCCTGGCCGTTCTTGCCGTCGTCGTTGCCGCCGGCCGAGGCGTCCCCGCCACAGGCGGACAGGGTCAGCGCGCCCGCGGCGAACAGCGCCGTCACGGCGAGCGTGCGGCGCATCCGCCGGTTGCGGCGCGGCGCGCCCGGCGCCGACTGCTCGACCGAGGGGAGCAGCTGGTGCGGGGTGCGGGACCGAGCGGGCGCGAGGTTGTCCGGCGTTGTCACGAGCTGCTCCATAACAGGGGTGTTGTGTTTCCGTGCTGGTAAACAGCACGAGCGGGCAGATTTGGTTGCGGGTCCGGCTTCCTTGTGACGAAGGTCACATGTGCGGCGGTAGGGGGCGATCGGCCGGTCCCGATAGCCAGGTTCGCAGTGGCGTGCCGTGTTCGTCCAGGCGGGGTGGAGCGGCGGGTTGGGCCACCGGCGTCCCCGAGAGGCGGAGTGGGCTGGTGACTTGGGGGATGCGCCCCTCGCCGACGGGGGTCACCGGATCGAGTCCGAGCCGCGCCGCCAACGCCAGGGCTTCGGAGAGGGTATTGACCGGACCGCATGGAACCGACGCCGGGGCCAGTCGCGCGGCCCAGTTCTGCGGAGTGTCGGTGGCCAGTCGGTTTTCCAGGGTTTTGATGAGGTCTGTGCGGTTTTGTACCCGATCCTGATTGCGGGCGAACCGGACGTCGTCGGCGAGTTCCGGTACGCCCAGCGTCTGCGCCAGCGCCCGGAACTGACGGTCGTTCCCCACCGCCACGGCGAGCAGCTGTCCGTCCCGGCAGGCCAGCGTCTCGTACGGGGCGATGCTCGGATGGCGGTTGCCCATGGGGCCCGGGTCGTGACCGGTGGCCAGATATCCAGAGGCCTGGTTCGCCAGCGAGCCCAGCAGAGAAGAGAGCAGATTCACTTCCACCAACTGCCCCTGTCCCGTGCGGCCGCGGTGGTGCAGGGCCGCCAGGATGCCGGTGGCGGCGTCCTTCGCGGTCAGGACGTCCACCAGGGCGACGCCCGCCTTCAAGGGGGTGCCGCCGGGCTCGCCGGTGATGCTCATGAGCCCGCCGACGGCCTGCACCACGAAGTCGTAGCCGGGCAGCCGGGAGCCCGCGCCGGACCCGAAACCCGTGATGGTGCAGTGCACCAGGCCCGGGTTGGCGGCGCGGGTGGCGGCGTGGTCCAGGCCGTACTTGGCGAGCGAGCCGGGGCGGAAGTTCTCGATCAGTACGTCGGCCCGCCGGGCCAGCTCGCGGGCCGCGGCCGCGTCGTCCGGGTCGCCGAGGTCCAGGGCCAGGCCGCGCTTGGAGCGGTTCGCGGCGTCGAAGTACGCGGCCGTCCCGCTCCGCTGCGCTCCGCCTTTGCTCTCTGTTGTGTCCTCGGAAGCAAAGCCGGCCGCGAACGGCGGGCCCCAGGCACGGGTGTCGTCACCCGTGCCGGGCCGCTCGACCTTGATCACCTCGGCGCCGAGGTCGGCGAGCGTCGCGGCGGCCAGCGGGCCGGCCAGCGCCCGGCTGAAGTCCGCGACGAGGATGCCGTCCAGGGCGCGGGCGGGCGGCTCACCGGGCGGGGCGGCGCCGAGGGGCCCGGTGGCGGTGGCCGTCGGGTCGGCGGGCTCCGTGTCGGCGTCGGGGGACGGCCGGTGCGGCTGCGGCACGTGCGTACTCCTCATGTCGCGGACGAAGTGCCGTCATCGTCCGGGACGATCTTCGCCGGGGGAAGCCTCCGGGCTGTCCAACGGGGTGGGGTGCATCCTGCCGGGGCGGCCTCTTGGGCGGTCGCTGTGCGGCCTCGTGACGGGAATGTAGCGAAATGTCATAGGAGATGCGTCACTTCGGGACTTAAGTCCCAAGATCCCCTGTCGGAAGTCCTGAGGTGTGGTGTCTACTGGCTCTGCCCCCAGCGCCTTACCCGTCCGGGAGGACCGCATGCTCCCCTCCGCTTCGATTCTCCAGCAGATCGGCCTCGGCGTGCTGCTCGCTGTGGCCATCGTCTGGGCCGTCGGGCTGGCCAGACTCCTGCGCCGGGGGCGGTACGAGGCGGCCATGTGGCGTGACCAGCGGGAAATGCGGGCACGGTACGCGCTGCGTGGGCGGTTCGCACCGCCCGGCCCCGAAGAGCTGCCCGCACACCCGGAACTGCTCGGTTCCGTGCCGCGGCAGACCGGCCCGGCCGGCCCGCCGTCGGAGTGCGTGGAGCTGAGTGCCGCCGAGCGCGCGGCGTTCGCGGGGCTCGTACGGCAGCTGACCAGCCGCAGTTGACCCGATGGCCGGCCGTGGCCCGGCCCGGTCTCAGCGGACCGGTCCCAGCCGCAGCAGGGCCAGTGCGGTCAGCATCTGCACCGATACCGCGGCCGCCGACTTCCACGTCGACAGATGGTGCTGGCCCCGTATGAGCAGTACGGCCAGGACATAGCCGAACCCCCAGGTCGTCCAGGTCGCGGCCTGCACGAAGGTGGCGTCGGTCGGCAGCCAGGCCGCGATCGCCATCCGCGGCAGATCCGTCACCCAGAACAGCACGATGAACAGGCTTGCGGTCGGCGCGAAGCGGCCTATGCCGCCGAGCGTCCGGGCGATGGCGTGGGCGACCGAACCCAGCGCCAGACTGGCGGCCAGCACGCCCGCCTCGCCCAGCCCGAGAAGCTTCAGCGCCGCCGCGTGGTCGACGGCCCACTGGGTGTGGAACGCGTCCACCGACAGCACCCCGATGCCGCCGCTGATCAACGACAGCAGCACCGCCGCGCTCCAGGCGCTACGGTCCCGCGCCTCGTCCAGCACCTCCACCGGGCGGTACCAGAGCCCGAATATCAGCCGGTGCCACCACAGGCGGCGGCGTGGCCCCGGCTTGCGCGGTGCCGGCTGGACGAGCGTGGGCGGGGGAGGCGGGGAGGGGGGCGGTGCGGACATAAGGCCGTTTCTACCACCGGCCGATCCAGGGCGAGATGGGGGCGTCGGGCCACGGCACGGCTGCTGTGGATGAGACCCTCGGCCGATGACCTTGCAGACACCGGAGCACGACGAGGCGCACGGCGGCGGTCTCGGCAGCCGGCTCAACTGGCTGCGTGCCGCGGTCCTCGGCGCCAACGACGGCATCGTGTCCACCGCCGGACTCGTCGTCGGAGTGGCCGGAGCCACCGATTCCCGCAGTGCCCTGCTGACGGCGGGGCTGGCCGGACTGCTCGCCGGCTCCATGTCGATGGCGGCCGGTGAATATGTGTCGGTCTCCACCCAGCGTGATTCGGAGAAGGCCGCGCTGGCACAGGAGAAGCGGGAGCTGGCGACCGAGCCGCAGGCCGAACTCATCGAACTGACAGAGCTGTTGGCGGGAAAGGGCCTGAACGAGCGCCTGGCCCGGGAGGTCGCGGAGGAGCTCACCGCGCACGATGCGCTGCGCGCCCACGCGGAGGTGGAGCTGGGCATCGATCCCGACGAGCTCACCAATCCCTGGCACGCGGCCGGTGCAAGCTTCCTCGCGTTCACGGCGGGGGCGTTGTTGCCGCTGCTGGCGATCGTGCTGCCGCCGGCCGCACACCGGCTGTGGATCACGGTGGTTGCGGTGCTGGCGGCGCTGGCGCTGTGTGGCTGGAGCAGTGCCCGGACGGGGGCCGCGCCGGTGGGGCGGGCGGTGCTGCGCAATGTCGGGGGTGGCGCGCTGGCGATGGGCGTGACCTACGCCGCGGGGTCGGCGCTGGGGGCCGTCGGGGCGTGAGCGGTGGGTGCCGCGGGTGGCGGCGGCTGCCCGTGGGTCAGACGGTCCCGTAGAGATCCCGGTACGACGGGAAGACGCCGCCGGGGCCGTCCACCGTTTCCGCTGCCTGGGCGGCGTTCACCACGGCGCGGGTCAGGACGTCCGCGCCGGCGGCCAGGATCTCGTTGAGGGCACCGGCCTCGGCGTGTACGCCGAAAGCGCGGTCGCCGTGGGCCCCTTCGGGGGTGAGGGGGCGGGCCGCGGTGGACAGGGCGAAGACCGTGTCGCCGTCGGAGAGGAGATGGACGGGGCGGATGGCACGGGCCAGACCGTCGTGTGCGGTCCCGGCGAGCTTGTGGGCCTGGGCGCGGGTGAGGGTGACGTCCGTGGCGACCACGGCGAGGGTGGTGTTGAGCGGCGGGCGGACGGAGGCGGCCGAGCGGGCCCGGGATGTTTCCCTGGCCTCGGCCAGCCGGCGCAGGGCGGTGGCGTGCACCTCGGGGGAGGGCAGGGCGGCGGGGTTCTCGTACAGACGGCCGTAGAGGGCGCCGGTGCGCGGGTCGGTGACGGAGCCCGCGACATTGACGGCGGCCAGTGCGGCGACGGTGCCGCCCGAGGGGAGCACCGCGCTCGCGGTGCCGATGCCGCCCTTGAGGCCGCCGGCCACCGCGCCCGTGCCGGCGCCCGTGTTGCCCTGGGCGACCGGGGCGCCGGGCCCGGTGTCCGCCGCGGCCGCGGCTGCCGCCCGGCCCAGCACGGCGTCCGGCCGGGCCCGCCAGTCGCCGCCGCGCCCCAGGTCGAAGAGGGCTGCGGCCGGCACGACGGGTACGACCTGCGCGGGGTCGGGGCCGACCCGGAAGCCGCGGCCCCGCTCCTCCAGCCAGGCGGCGACACCGGACGCGGCGTCAAGGCCGAAGGCGCTGCCGCCGGTCAGCACGACCGCCTCGATGCGCTGGACGAGGTTGCGCGGGTCGAGCGCGTCGGTCTCCCGGGTGCCGGGGCCGCCGCCGCGTACGTCGACGGCCGCGACGGCACCGCCCTCGGGTGCCAGGACGACGGTGGTGCCGGTCAGGTAGCCGCCGCCGGCCCGCTGGGCGTGGCCGACCCGGAGGCCGAGGACGTCGGTCAGGGCGTCCTGCGGCCCCGCGGGGTGCGGCGGGTGCTCAGTAATCGGCCGGTCCCATCACGATGACCGGGTGCAGCTCGGGGTCGAGGGTGCGCAGCAGCTCGCGCATCACCTTGGGCTTGAGGCTCACACAGCCCTGGGTGGGGCCGTCGTGGTCGACATGCAGCCAGACGCCGCCGCCCTTGGCGTCGCCCCACGGGCGCTGCGGGTCCAGGGGAGAGGTGCCGGACTCCCGGTTGTAGTTGATGGCGATGACGTAGTCGAAGGCGCCTGCCAGTGGCTCGCCCTCCACACCGGTGCCGCCGGCGACGAAGCTGCTGTTGTGGTCGTAGGGGAGTTTGGTGTCCCCGGGGGCGGCCAGCAGGCCGCCCGCGTCGGTGAGGGGGAAGACACCGATGGGGGAGCGCAGATCGCCGTAATGGTGGTCGTCCGTCCAGCCGCGGGCGGCGTTGTGCGCGGGCCAGGTGGGACCCGGCTCCCAGTCGTCGGAGCCCTCCTCACGGGTGTACAGGACGACCCGGGACTCGAAGGAGTCCATGTCCTTTCCCGTGACCACCAGCACCTGTCGTGAGTTGGCCGGTATCCGCTTCCGGGCGGCGTCGCCGAGGCCCGGGATGGGCCGTCCGGCCGGGGGATTCGGTGCGGCGTTCGGGGCGGATTTCGCGGCGGACACAGGGATGCGTGGCGTGTCCGGACCGGAAGCCGTCGTGGACGTGGTGCTCTTGGCGTCGGTCCCGCTGTTGTGGTCGTCGCCCGAAGCCGGCCACGCCCACAGGGCGGTGCCGACCAGGGTGGAGAGGGCGAGACCGCCTACGGCCTTGCTGCGCCGGGACAGTCTCGTCCGCACGCGGGACTGAGCGTGGCGGGCCATGGCTGGCGTCTCCTCAGGTACGGACGGTGGTCGTTTCCGGGGTTTCCTGCGGCTCTTCCACAGGGGAACCCCTGTCATAAAAAGGGCAATCTGCACCCTACCGCTTCAGTATCGGCGCGCCTCCGCTGGACCTGGTGAACAGGGGGAAACACCGGCATGAAGTGGCAGGAAGTGGGGTCCATTGGTGGGTAATTGACGGGGTATGGGGTGCCGGTGGAGGTGACGGCTCCGCTGGTGGTGGCCCCTCACCTGGCCGAGGGGTGAAGATGGCCGAATCTGATGCAGGATCAGGGCGGTTGCGGGGGTTTGCACGGCCGTTCGGCACACTAATGGGGGACGGGGAGAGGGGTGTCCGCGAGCCTCGCGGAGCCTGTGCCGGCACCGTCTGCGAGATCGATGGCGCAGCGCTCGCCGAGATGGGTGACAGAACGGGCTCCTTCTACTCCACCGGTGCGGTGCCCTGACGGGTGGTGAGGGCGACGCCGGTCGCGACCGTGACGGAGGCCACCAGTCCGGCCGCCAGGACCGCCCAGTGCCCGGCGAAGGTGCACGCCAGGACCGCGAGCGACGACACCGGCAGCACCAGCTGCTGGGCCGGGCCGCGCTTCTGGTGCCGGGAGTGGATCAGCCACACCGTGAACATGAACAGGGCGGCCGGCACCGTGACGCAGGCGGCCGCCGCGAACGCCGACAGATGCGCCTTGCCGGACGCCTCCTCCACCGCGATCTCGATGCCCGCGCCGACCGCTGCCGCCGAACCGAAGACCAGGTAGTGGCCGTAGCCCCACAGGAACGCCTGACGGTTCGAGCGCAGGTGGAGGTGGATGGGGACCGCGAAGTAGATCCAGTACGCCGCGAAGACCAGCAGCAGTCCGCCGCCCGCGATCGGCAGCAGGGTGCTCAGTTCGTCGTTCTCGTCCAGCGCCGACTGCACGGCGAGGGTGGCCGCCGCGATCGTCTCGCCCAGCACGATGATGGTGAACAGGCCGTAGCGCTCGGAGATGTGATGGGGATGCCAGGCCGTCTGCCGTTCCCGTTCGGCCAGTGTGGGGACGGCCAGCTCCAGCAGCCCGACGACCACGAACACCCAGGGCACGTCCCCCTTGGGCAGCACGATCAGGCCCAGCCAGCCGACCTGGCACACCGTCACCCCCAGGGCGTAGCGCAGTGCGGTGCGCCGCTCGGCACCCCGGCCGGCCCGTGCGGCCCGCAGCCACTGGGTGACCATGGCCAGCCGCATCAGCACGTACCCGAACCAGATGACCGTGAAGTCGCTGTGGGCGAAGGCCCGCGGCACGCCGGCGGCCAGCACCAGCACCCCCGCCATCTGGACGAGTGTCACCACGCGGTAGAGCACGTCGTCGGTGTCGTACGCCGAGGCGAACCAGCTGAAGTTCATCCAGGCCCACCAGATGGCGAAGAAGAGCATCAGGTAACCGGAGATGCCGTGCCCCGGGTGGCCCTCGGCCAGCGCATGCGCCAGCTGACGGCCGGCCTCGGCGATCGCCACGACGAAACACAGGTCGAAGAAGAGCTCCAGCGGCGTGGCGGTGCGGTGCTCCTCGTCGCGGCGGCGCGCACGCATGAGGACCAGCACGTCAGCTCCTCTCGTCGGCCGATGCGGCCGCCCTCAGTACAGCGCGGGCGGGCGGGACCGCCGATGAGGGGAGCGGGGTGCGGCGTGTCGTGTCGCCCCGTTTGGCGGCTACTCGGCGACCGCCTCCACGATCGAGGGGAAGGCCGGTGTGGGCAGCACCCGCGTCAGCCGGAAACCGCCGGCCGACAGCAGTGTCGCGAACTCCTCCGAGGTCCGCTCCTGCCCGTCGACCGTCATCAGCGCGACGTCCAGGGTCTTGCCGAAGTGCGGGGCGTTGCCCGGCGGCAGTACGGCGTCGATGACCAGCAGACGGCGGCCGGCCGGCATGGCCCGGTGGCAGGTGCGCAGGATGCGCAGACAGGCCTCGTCCGGCCAGTCGTGCAGGACGTGCTTGAGCACATAGACGTCACCGCCCTCCGGTACGGACACGAAGAAGTCGCCCTCCTGGGTGCGCCAGCGGCCCTTCAACTCGTCGCCGTCCAGGAGGTGATGGGCCAGCGGCGGGGCCTGGTCGAAGAGCACACCGGTCAGTTGCGGATGGCGGCGCAGCGCGGCGCGCAGCAGCCCGCCGCGGCCCCCGCCGACGTCCACGACCGTGCCGGTCCCGGGGAACGGATACACGGCCGCCACCGCCTCGTCCACGGGGGCGGACAGCGACGACATCCCGTCGTCCAGGAGCCGGCGCGCCGCCGGATCCGACAGCAGATGCTCGAAGAGGGGCGCCCCGAAGAGCCGCTCGAAGGACGCGCCGCCGTGCCGTACGGACTCGGGGAGGGCGGCCGTGGTCCGCAGGAACAGCTCGTCGGTCATCATCATGACGGCGGGATGCAGCGAGTCGGGGACGTCGGTGCGCAGGGGCGCCGCGGCCGGCGTCAGGTGGTAGGCGCCCGCGGTGTCCTCCCGGAAGATGCCGCGGGTGGCGAGATAGCGCAGTACGCGGCGCAGATGCGGGGCGTGGGTGGCGGTGGCGGCGGCCAGCTGCTCGGCGGTGCGCGGGCCCTCGGCGAGCTGGTCGGCGATGCGGTGGTGCGCCGCGGTGCGCAGGGCGGCGGAGAAGACATGTCCCATGGCCTGGTCCATCAGGTGTGCCGTGAGGTCTCGGGGCTCGCCGGTCGGTCGGTTGGGGGAAGTGGCCAACGTCAGCCTCCAGTCATCGGCTTGGGCGTGCTGGTTCCGGTCGCAGGCAGGATGAGCCACGGTTGCAGTCGTCGGCTCCGGTGTCACGGACGGGCGGTGGAACACCCGCGAAGTCCGGCCAGGGAAGGGCGGAGTGCCCCTACGGGACGGCTCCGGGGCGGGTGGGGGGCCGGGCCTCGGTGCGGGGTGGTGATTCATGGTCGAATGCGTGTATGAGCGACAGCGACACGACAGGCAAGACCGGCCCGACCGATGACGCCGAGCACCGCGACGACTCCGCCCCCGCCCTCGTCCTGGCCCCGCTCGACGAGCGCCTCGCGGACCTGGTGGCCCTCTACGAAGACCTGCACCGCCACCCCGAACTCGGCTTCCAGGAGACCCGTACGGCCGCCGAGGCCGCCCGCCGGCTGACCGGCTGCGGCTATGACGTGACCACCGGCATCGCCAAAACCGGCGTCGTCGGCGTGCTGCGCAACGGCCCGGGACCCGTGGTCCTGCTGCGCGCCGACATGGACGCACTGCCCGTCACCGAGAACTCCGGCCTGGACTACGCCTCCACGGTCCCCGGCCGGATGCATGCCTGCGGGCACGACGTCCATGTGACCTGCCTGCTGGGCGCCGCCGATCTGCTCGCGGCGGGCCGCGCCCACTGGTCCGGCACGCTGGTCGTGCTCTTCCAGCCCGCCGAGGAGGTCGGCAGCGGCGCCCGCGCGATGCTCGACGCCGGCCTCTACAGCAGGGGCCTCGTCCCGACGCCCGATGTGGTGCTGGCCCAGCATGTCGCCCCCTTCGGTGCCGGGCTGATCGCGTACTGCCCCGGTCCGTGCATGGCCGCCGCGGACAGCCTGGAGATCACCTTCCACGGCATCGGCGGTCATGGCTCCCGGCCCGAGACCACCGTCGACCCGATCCTGATGGCGGCGTGCTTCGTGCAGCGGGTGCAGTCCGTGGTGGCCCGTGAGATCGCGCCGAAGGACCGTGCGGTGGTCAGCGTGGGTTCCTTCCACGCCGGGGACACCGCCAATGTCATCCCCGACCGCGCGGTCGTCCGCCTCAGCGTGCGCACCTTCGACGAGACGGTGCGCACGGCCGTACTCGCCGCCATCGACCGCATCGCGCGCGCCGAGGCCGCCGCCTCCGGTGCGGACCGCGCCCCCGAGACCGAGGTCCTGGACTCCTTCCCCGTCACCGTCAACGACGCCACGACCCTGCGGCAGGTCAATGCGCAGTTCACCGGACTCTTCGGTGAGCAGCGGCTGTTCGCCTACGAGCCGGCGACCGGGAGCGAGGACGCCGGACTCCTGGCGACCGCCGCCGGGGCACCGCTCTACTACTGGTGGCTGGGCGGCTGGGACCCGGAGGAGTTCCGTACGGCGCTGGCGGCCGGGCGGCTGGCGCAGGACATCCCGTCCAACCATTCGCCGCACTTCGTACCGGTGGTCCGGCCGACCCTCACGATGGGCGTCGAGGCGCTGACCGCCGCCGCGCTCAACCAGCTCGCTCCGGCGGGCACGGAGGACGGGGCGGAGACGACGGGCGCGACCGGCGGGGCGGAGCCGAAGGGACAGGCCGGTCGGGGCGGGCGGCGGTAACGCGCCGGCCGGGGCGGGCGGAGGTGATGGAACAGGCAGGTCGGGGCGGGGTGGCGGCAAAGGTTTGACCTTGTCCTTGGGGGAAGCCCCAGCATCGGCCGTGCCGGGCGAGGTGCCCGGTACGAGGAGGGCGGACGGGTGGGCGGACGGGCGACCGCAGGCATGGGCAAGGCGCCCTACGGGGACGGTGAGCTGCTGACCATCGGGGCCTTCGCACGGGCCTCCCGGCTCTCGCCGAAGGCGCTACGGCTCTACGACGAGCTCGGCCTGCTGACCCCGGCCCATGTCGACCCGCGCAGCGGCTACCGCCACTACGCACCCGCCCAGCTGGAGCGGGCCCGGCTGGTGGCCTGGCTGCGACGGCTCGGCATGCCGCTGGCCCGCATCCGCGAGGTGTGCGAGCTGGCGCCGGCCGCGGCAGCCGCGGCGGTCACCGCGTACTGGGCGCAGGTCGAGGCCGACACCGCCGCCCGCCGGGACCTGGCCGCCTTCCTCGTCGACCAGCTGTCCAGGAAGGACACCGTGATGACCGAACCGCGTGCCCCTTTGACGATGCGCTGCGCCGCCCTCACCGACCGGGGGCTGGTGCGCCCGGCCAACCAGGACGCCGCCTACGCGGGACCGCGGCTGCTGGCCGTGGCCGACGGCTACGGCCCGAGCGGCGGCCCCGCCGCGACGGCCGCGATCGAGGCGCTCAAGGACCTGGAGAACCAGGACCTGACCTCGGCGGATCCGCTGGCCGCCCTGGAGGAGGCGGCCCATCGCGCACACCGCGCCGCCCCGTCGGCAAACGAGGCCTCCGGCAGCACCCTCACCGCGCTGCTGCGCTCCGGCTCGCAGCTGGCGCTGCTGCACATCGGGGACTCGCGCGCCTATGTCCTGCGCGACTCCGGCCTCTTCCGCGTCACCCATGACCACAGCCTGGTCCAGTCGCTGGTCGACGAGGGCCGGCTCACCCCCGAGGAGGCGTCGTCGCACCCGCAGCGCGCACTGCTGCTGCGATCGCTGGAGGGCGGCACCGCGTTCGCCCCTGACCTGCAACTGCTGGCGGCGCGGCCCGGCGAGCGCTATCTGCTGTGCACGGACGGCCTGACCGGCGTGCTGCCGGCCGAGACGATCCGGGACGTGCTGACCACGGCCGACGACCCCGACCAAGCCGTACGGGACCTGATCCGGCTGGCCCGCGAGGCGGGGGGACCGGACAACGTGGGGTGCGTGGTGGGGGAGTTGGCGGCGGCGTAGGGCGAGCGTGAGCGCGGCGGCGGGGCTGGGGCCCCGCCGCCGCGTTCGGCCGTCGTCAGGCCAGGCCCTTGAGCATCCCCTTGAAGTAGAGCTGCGGCAGCCCGTAGCGCTTGAGGAACCACATATCGGTGCGCTCCCGGGTGGTGTCGATGAACGGGATCGACGGGGTGGGCTCCAGGTCGTAGTCGAACTCTGCGAGCAGCATCTTGTGCCGGGCGGTGACCAGGGGGCAGGAGGTGTAGCCGTCGTAACGGGCGGTGGCGGGGCGTCCGCGCAGACCGGCGAGGAGGTTGGCGACGACGACCGGAGCCTGCTTGCGGATCGCGGCACCCGTTTTGGACGTCGGCAGATTGGCGACGTCGCCCAGGACGAACACATGCGGGAAATCGGGGTGCTGGAGGGTTTCCCGGTCGGCTTTGACGTACCCGTACGGGGAGGCGGGGTCGGCGAGCGGGCCGTCGGCCAGCCATGCGGGGGCGCGCTGCGGCGGTACGGCGTGCAGCAGGTCGTAGCGGATGGTCTCGTCCGTGCCGGTGGTGTGGTCGGTGATCACCGCCTCGCGCGCCGCGCCGTCGAGCCGGGTCATCTCGGAGCTCAGCCGCACCTCGATGCCGTACCTCCTGGCCGTCTCCGTCAGCGCGCGGGAGAAGACCGGCACCTTGAACATCGCGGGCTCCGGAAGCACCAGGATGGTGCGGATCGCGTCCAGTACACCGCGCTTGCGCCAGTGGTCGGCCGCCAGGTACGCGATCTTCTGCGGGGCGCCGCCGCACTTCACCGGCCCGGACGGCATGGTGAACACGGCCGTGCCGCGCCGCATCCGGCGGATCAACTCCCAGGTGAGCGGGGCGAGATCGGGCCGGTAGTTGCTGCTCACCCCGCCGTGTCCGAGGGCCCCGGCCAGGCCGGGCACGCCGTCCCAGTCCAGATGCAGGCCGGGGCTGAGGACCAGCCGCCCGTAGGAGAGGACCCGGCCGGATGCGGTGGTGACCGTACGGGCGGCCGGGTCGACGGCGGTGGCGCGCTCACGCAGCCAGCGCACGCCGGGCGGCATGACGTCGGCTTCGGTGCGCAGTGCGGCGCGCAGCGGGGCCTGGCCGCCGCCGACCAGCGTCCACAACGGCTGGTACCAGTGCGTTTCGGAGGGCTCCAGCAGTGCGATGTCCCGGAGTCCGGCGCGGCGTAACCGGGCGGCGACGGTGATGCCTGCGGTGCCGCCGCCGACGATCAGGACCTGGTGGTGGGACGGGGCGGCGGGTGCGGGGGCCATGTGCTTCCTCCTGGTGGGTGGGTCGAAAGGATCGGTGGAGTGGTGGGTGGACGGAAGGGGCGGGTGGCGTGGTGCGGGCCGGGGCGGTCAGGGGGCCCAGAGGCGGGGGAGGGCGGTGGCCGCCATGGAGACGGCGAGGACGGTGACGAGGCAGGCGAAGGCCGTGGTCAGGGCCTGTGGGCGCAGGCGGGTGGTGAGGCGGTTGCCGAGGTGGCTGCCGACCGCCGCGCAGGCCGCGAAGCCCGCCAGCAGCGGCCAGTCCAGGGCGCCGGTGCCGGCCCGGGTGCCCAGCGCCGTAAGGGAGTTGATGAGGATGACGAGGAGGGAGGTGCCGATCGCGGCCGGCATCTCCAGGCCCAGGACCAGGGTGAGGGCGGGGACGACGACGAAGCCGCCGCCGACCCCGAAGAAGCCGGTGAGCAGCCCGACGGCGGAGGCGGTCACGGCGAACCGGACGGGACGGGTGGGACGGGCAGGACGGGCGGGGCGCAGGGGATGCGTGGGGCGGGGCTGCGGGTGAGGGGCGGGACCGGCGCGGCCAGCGGAAGGGGCCGGACCCGGGGTGTCCCGGAAGGGTGCGGGCTCAGGGGTGTCCGGTAAGGGCATGGGCTGGGTGAGATCTCGTAGGGGCACGGGCTCTGTGGCGTCCCGTATGGGCGCGAATTCCTCCGGGTCCCGTAAGGGCGCGGGTTCCCCAGGAGCCCGTGACGGCCGTGAAGGCACCTGCTCCGCCGGGTCCCGTAAGGGCACAGCCCCCGTCGGGTCCCCTGAGGGCGCGGTCTCCGTGGGCACCCGTAAGGGGCGCGGGCCGGCCGACGTCCGGCGCTCGCGCAGCCCCCGTGACAGCAGCATCGCCGCCACCACGAGCAGCAGACCGGCGAAGGCAGCCATCAGCACTGCAGGATCCAGCGCCGCGCTCCACCGGGACCCGAGGTAGCTGCCGGCCGTACCCAGTGCCCCGAAGGCCGCACCGGCCGCCCACCGGACCCGCCCGGCACGGGCATGGCAGACCATCCCGGTCACCGCGCCGACCGTGACGACGATCAGCGCGCCCGCGGTCGCCTCGTGCGGCGACTGCCCCAGCAGATAGACCAGTGCGGGCACCGCCAGCACGGAGCCGCCGCCGCCGAGCGCACCCAGCAGCACCCCGATCAGCAGTCCGCACGGCACCGCCGCGGCGGCTATGAGGACGGACACGAGGCCCGCGGCGCAAGGGCGACGGCCGGGCTTGCGTCGGACCACTCCGCGACGAAGGTGAACCGGTCTCCGCGGACCACCGTCTCGCGCCACTCCACCGGCCGCTCCCCGGCCCGCCCCAGCCGTTCGATGGTGAACGCCGCCTCCCGGTCGGCGAGCCCCAGCAGCCACGCCTGCCGGATGTCCGGCAGGAACGGCTGGATCCGCTCGCGGCCGCCGGTGACCTTCACCCCGCAGCGGCGCGTCAGTTCGCCGTAGAGCGAGGTGTGCCCGAAGTCGGCGTCCAGCAGCGGCTCGGCGACCTCGGCGGGCAGATATGCGGTGTCGTGGGCGAGCGGTTCGCCGTCCGCGAGCCGCAGCCGCTCCAGTACGACCAGCGGGGCGTCCGACATCAGTCCCAGATGCCCGGCGATCGTCCCGTCCGCGGTCCGCTCCAGCCGCAGTACCTCGCTGCGCTGGTCCACGCCCTGGCCCTCCAGCTCGCGGAAGAGGCTGTAGAGAGAGCCCAGCGGCTGCTGTATGCGACGGGTGTCCAGCCGGCTGGTGCGGCCGCGTTCGGCGATCACCAGGCCGTCGGCGCGCAGCTTGCGCAGCGCCTCCCGGACGGTGTGCCGGCTGACCTCGTACTCGCCGGTGAGCCGGTGCTCGGCCGGGAACTCCGCGCTGAACTCGCCGGTTTCCATCCTGCGGCGCAGATCGTCGAAGAGCTGGGCCCACAGGGGCAGCGGCGAGCGCCGGTCCAGGGGGCGCGGGCCGTGCGCGCCGTCCGGCGGCTCGGTCGTCATGGTGGGTTCCTCCGCGGGCGTACGGGATGGTGAACGTGCGGTCGGTGATGCCGGGTCAGCCGGGGCGAGGCCGCGTGGGACGACACACCTGGCACGACGTCACCCGTGACCCTGAGGTGCGACGTCACGTGTGACGCCTGGGGCGAGGTCGTGTGTGTGCGTCCGAGGCGAGGTCACTCGCATTCGCCTGATGGGCGGTCATATGGGAGGCGATTTGGGCGGTCATATGGCTGCCGGGCGGCGACCCCGGCTTGTTCGCCCGCCACCCGGCTCCCTAATGTACGTACATCCGTGCATCCGCACAACGCACTCTGCCCGAGCGGGCCCCAGCCGCCGCGCACGGGCCCCGCGCACCCCTGGAGGCCGACCGTGCACTTCGCGCAGTACTACCTCGACTGCCTTTCCCAGGCGTCGTATCTGATCGGCGACGAGACCACCGGACGCGCCGTCCTCGTCGACCCACGCCGCGATATCGACGACTACCTGCACGACGCAAAAGCCGCCGGCCTGCGCATCGAACTCGTCATCGAGACGCACATTCACGCCGACTTCCTCTCCGGCCACCTCGAACTCGCGCGGGCCACCGACGCCGCGATCGCCTTCGGGGAAGCGGCCGAAACCGGCTTCCCCATACGGCGGTTAAAGGACGGCGAGCGCATCTCGCTCGGGGCGGACGACACCGAGGGGGTCACCCTCACCGCCCTCGCCACCCCCGGCCACACCCTCGAATCCATCTGTCTGGTCATCCGCGAACACCCCGACGACGACGTGCCGTTCGGCGTGCTCACCGGCGACACCCTCTTCGTCGGTGATGTCGGCCGCCCCGACCTGCTCTCCGCCGCCGGACACTCCCCGCACGACATGGCCGCCCGTCTGTATCGCTCCCTGCACACCAAACTCCTGGCCCTGCCGGACGCGACCCGGGTCTTTCCCGCACACGGCGCCGGTTCCGCCTGCGGCCGCAGCCTGTCCACCGAGACCAGTTCCACCATCGGCGACCAGCGCCGCCTCAACTACGCGCTCCAGCCCATGCCGGAGGCCGACTTCGTCCGCCTGGTCACCGCGGGACAGCCCGCCACACCCGGGTACTTCGCGCACGACGCGGCCCTCAACCGCGACGGCCACCCCCTCCTGGACCCCCGCCCGCCGGCCGCCCTCACCCTGGACGAGGCGCTCGCGGCCCGCGACCGGCAGGGCGCCGTCCTCCTCGACTGCCGCCCGTCGGCCGCCTACACCCGCGCGCACCTGGCCGGTTCGCTCCATACGAGCCTGGACACCCGGTTCGCGGAGTACGCCGGCAGCGTGGTCGCCCCGGGCACCCCCCTCGTGCTGATCGCCGACCCCGGTACGGAGCAGGAGGCCCGCCTCCGCCTCGCCCGCATCGGCTACGACCGCGTCCTGGGCCATCTGTCCGACCCGGCCGCCGTACTGGAGCGCACCCCGGCCCTCACCCGGCGCAGCCGCCGCGTCCGTCACGATGAACTCGCCCTGGAGCAGTCTCAGTCGGGCGGCGCCGCAGCGGTCGGTGCACCCGCGCCCGACGCCCCAGGGCCCGACGCCCCAGCGACCGACATCCAGTTGATAGACGTCCGCAACCCGGCCGAGTACGAGGCGGGCGCCCTCCCCGGCGCCCGCAACATCCCGCTCGCCGGCCTCTCCCACCGTCTCACCGAACTGGACCCGGCCCGCCCGGTGGTCCTGTACTGCCGCAGCGGCGGCCGGTCGGTGATCGCGGCGGCACTGCTGGAGGCGCGCGGGTTCGGCGATGTGTGCGATGTGCTGGGGGGATACGAGGCGGTGGCGGCGGCCGTGGGGTGAGCGCGCCACCGGTGGGCCGCCGCCTCAGCCGCGACGCCGCAGCCGGTGGCGCCCGCGTCCCCGTACGAGCACCAGGGCCGCGGCGGTGGCCAGGCAGGCGGCGGCGGGGAGAGCCAGGGACGGGCGGCCGCCGCTGCTTGTCGTGGCAGTACCGGTGAGGGCGAGCCCGACCCCCGCCGTGGCTGTCATCACGGCCTTGGTCACGCCGGACGCCTCCCCCGCGCGTTCGCGGCGTACGGCCGCCTGGGTGCCGGTGAGGGCCAGCCCGCCGGCCACGCCCAGCGCCGCCGCGGCCCCCGTCGAGGCCGGCAGCAGGGCGGATGTGTCCGCAGCGTGCTCGCAGGCCCCCAGCGCCGCCGCGGCGGCGGCCAGGCAGAGCGCCATCACCGGCACGGCCGCCGCGGGGCGCACCCGGCCGGCCGTCGGGCCGCCGACGGCCAGCGCGGCGGCCGGGGCGAGAAAGGCCACCCCCGCGGCCGGCCCCGACCACCCCTCGGCCCGTCGGAGCATCAAGGGGACGACGTACAACAGCGCCACGATCGCGGAGTTGGCGACCGCACCGGCCACGGTCAGCGCCACGTAAGGGCGGTTACGGAACAGCGCGAGGTCCACCAGCGGGGCGGGAGAGCGCCGCTCGGCCCGTACGAACAGCGCGCCGAGCAGCGCCGCGCCGGCCAACCAGCCCCAGGCCGCGGCGTCTTCCAGCCAGCGGGCCAGACAGGCCAACGCGCCCGTGGAGGTGACCGCTCCGGCGGTGTCGAGGGAAGGGCCGGCATCCGGAGCGCGGGACTCCGCCGCCCGGCGGGCGCACAGCGTGGCGGCCAGGGCGAGCGGCACCGTCAGCCAGAAGACGGCCCGCCAGGACACCGACCGGGCGAGCAGGCCGCCGAGGAACGGCCCGCAGACGGTGGCCAGTCCGGCCAGCCCCAGCGCACGGCCCGTCACCCGGCGCGCACGCGCGGGCGGACAGACGTCGGTCAGCAGGGCCAGCCCGGCCGGCATGATCAGCGCGCCGCCGGCGCCCTGCCCCACCCGCGCCGCCACCAGCAACGGCAGCGACGGTGCCAGCGCGCACAGCACGGAGGTGACACCGAAGAGCGTCAGTCCGAGGATCAGCATCCGGCGCCGCCCGTAGAGGTCGCCGAGCCGGCCGGCGGCCGGCATCAGGGAACCGGCGGCCAGCAGATAGCCGCTGACGACCCAGGGCGTGGCGGTGGCCGAACCGTGCAGGGCGTCGCGGACGACGGGGAGCGCCGGGTTCAGCGCGAAGGAGTCCCACTGGACACAGAAAGCGCCGGTGGCGACGGCCGCCAGCGCCCAACGGGCCTGCGGAGCAAGGCGGGTGTGCGGGCCACAGCGGGTGTACGGGCCAAGGCGGGGGTGCGGTTCGGGTTTCGGCATGACGGTTTCGGGCCGCCTCTCACGGGTCCGGCTCTCGCATCTGCGGAGGGAAACGGAAAAAGGGAGGGGGAGAGGGGGATGAAGTGCACCGGAGAGGGGCAGGACGCCTGGGGCGCAATGCGCGCACCGGCCGAAGGGGCTGTTGCGGTGAGCCGAGCGGCCCGGCGCGATATGCCGAGGGCCGGGTGCGGTGGAGCCGGAGTCCCGGCGAGGCGGCGGAGGAGCGGCCGCGGTGAGCCGGGGAGGCCCGGCGCGAGTGCGGCCGCGCGGGTGCGGGAGAGGCGGGCGCAGGCCTCATACAGCGGACGTTCAGCGAACGTTGATCGATGATCTACATCCTGATCCGCATGTTGCGCCGTATGACCTCAGAGCATGCAGATGACGCCCGGGAAGTGCAAGAACCGGAGGCGTCGCGAATCGCCCTCACCTGGAGCGGGGAGCCCGGACACCAGGAGGAGTTGACGCACGGCATGCTCCTCGACCAGGCCGAGCGGGCCGCGGCCACGCTCACCCGGCTCGGGGTACGGGCCGGTGACCGGGTCGCGGTGCATCTGCCCCTGGTGCCCGAGTCGGTGATCGCCACGCTCGCCTGCGGCCGGCTGGATGCGATACGCACCACGCTGCCGGTCTCGTTGACGGTGCCCGAACTGGTCGCACGGACGCGTGAGTCCTCGGCCCGGGTGCTGATCACGGCCGATGCGGCGTTCTGGGACGGGGCCGTACGGCCGGTGAAGGCGCTGCTCGACCATGCGCTGGCGCGGGGCGCGGCCGCGGGGGGCACGCCGGACCGCACCGTGCTGGTGGTGAACCGGTGCTCGCGGCCGGTCTCCTGGAAGCCGGGCCGCGACCTGTGGTGGCACGAAGCACTGGGTGTCCGGACCGTCACCCGCTGACGGGGCCGGCCGCCCCGGGGACGGACGGTCCGCGCCCCATGAAAGGGCGCATCCTTCACCTCCGAGGGCACACCCCTTCACCCGCTAAGGCCACAGAACAGGCCAGGTCCCTCATCCGTGCCTAGCGTGGGATGCGTGCCACAGCACTCAGATGCCCCACCTGCCCCGGCTGCGGACGCGGAGGCACCAGTGGCGCCGCCTCGGCCGAGGCCTCCGGTGCTCCATGCGACGCCGGTGGGCTCGGCCGTTGTGTTTCTCGTGATCCTCGCCATCGCCCTGGGCGGCCGCCTGTTGCCGCACCTCCATCCCGTACAGCTTCCCGAGGCCGCGCTCATCGCCTTCCTCGCGCTCGGCATCGCATTCCGCCCTACCGCCCGGGTCAACGCACCGGCCGCCCGTCGACTTCTCCGACCGGGCCGCCGCACCCTCCCCCGACCGGAAAGGCCGCCGTCCCATGCCCCGCCATGAGTACGCACACCCCCGCCACCCCCTGCCCGGCTCCGACCGGAACCGGCCCTTCAGGCGCAGCCACGCCGCACAGAGCCCGCCGACCCGCCCCCGGGACGGCCACCGCCCGCACCCCATACCCACGCACGACAAGGGCCGCTAAGGGGAGACACCCCTTGGGCGGAGACGCCCCGAGACGCGTCATAGACGCGCCCCTGGTGCGGAAGCGTGCACCGCCTGTCTCCCGCGCGCCCCACTCGGCTGCCGGTATCCCGCCGCCCTGTGCGACGGCCGGCAATGACACGATGGCGCAATGACGACAAAACCCACGGACTCCTCGGCACACTGCCCCGCAGATCCTGAGCCGTGGACGGGTGGGGAAACGCTGCACGAGGACCTTCGCGCGGCGAGGACGAGGGTGTACGAACCGTGTGGCTTCACCTGCTCCCGGCCGGTGCCGGAAGCAGAGAGCGCCGAGTACGCGGCACATGAGTTCACTCTCGACGGTTCCGCCGTCAGGTTCCGGGTGGCCAAGACGACGCCGACGAAGGTCGGTCAGTTCGTCACGGTGTGGAAGCGGCGCCCCGGAGGGCCCATCCAGCCGTTCGACGCCGAGGACCCGGTCGATCTCTTCGTCGTCAGCAGCCGCCAGGACCGGCAGTTCGGGCACTTCGTCTTTCCGCGCGACGTGCTCGCTGAGCGGGGCATCGTTTCCCGCAACGGCTCGGGCGGCAAGCGGGCGTTCCGCGTCTACCCGCCGTGGGTGGAGACCGCCAATCGCCAGGCCCGCAGTGCACAGGCGTGGCAGGTGGACCACTTTCTGCCGATCGGTGCGGACGGCTCCCTCGACCAGGCCCGTGCCCGGGCGCTCTATCACCCGTGACCGACGGGCCCCGTGCCGAGCGAGAGCGCTCGCGGCGCGCCCGTACCCTGGAGGGGTGAGCACCACCCCCGACTCCGAGTCGGCCCCCGCACCCGAGGACGCGTCCGAGGCCGCGCAGGCCCCCGCGCCCGCGCCGGCCGTACGCCCGGCCCGCAAGCCCGCGGCGAGGCTGATCTTCGACGACCCGCTGAACCAGCAGTCCTCGGACGACACCGACCGGGGCTGGGGCGAGCGCCCGAGCGGCAGTGACAGCGCTGCCGACCTGGCCCGTTTCCTCGACGAAAAGCCGCCCCACCACCTCTGAGCGAGGCGAGGGGGCGGCGTGTGCCGGCCGCCGTGGGCGCCCGCTACTGCTGGGTCTTCTGCGCGCCGATGATCCCCGCGGTGGCGGACGGGTCGGACGGCGAGCCGGTGCGCTGCGCGATCAGCGCATCGCGGATCTCGATGAGCAGCTCGACCTCGGTCGGGTTCACGGGGATGCCGTCGACGCCCCTCTTGGCCGCCTGGCGTTCCTTCCACTTGTTGATGGGAAGGATCATGAGGAAGTACACGACCGCGGCGGTGATCAGGAACGTCAGGGCGGCGCTGAGCACCGAGCCCCACAGGATGTAGATACCGCTGGTGAATTCGCCCGTCTTCCGGTTCACGCCGCAGTCGGTCAGGCAGGCCTTGTAGTTGTCGAGGTTCTGCGAGCCCAGGGCACCGATGATCGGGTTGATCACGCCCTTGACCACGGCGTTCACGATGTTCGTGAAGGCAGCACCGACCACGACCGCGACCGCGAGTTCGATGACGTTGCCGCGCATCAGGAATTCCTTGAACCCCTGAAGGACGCCCTTGCTCTCGCTCACCTGACAGCCTCTTTCCACGCTCACTACGGATGGTGCATAAACACTCAGCACCGCAACTTACGACAGGGTGGGGCGGAGGTGTCCAGTCGTGGACCACGTGATCTCGGGGCACCGGTCACCGCCCTCCCGCCGCCGTGGCCGACGGACAGCCGGGGGCGGGTGCGGCTCGTACGGCACCGTACGACGCTCCGCCGGCCAGTACTGCGGCGGCCGTCGCCAGGCCGGCGGCCAGCAGCCGCCGCCGCGCGCTCCGTCCTCCCCGGCGTCGGCGGCCACCGGCCCGTACCGGCGGGAAGTGCGGCACTTCACAGGGCGGGGGAGCGGGGAGCGGCGGCGAGAGGAAGGCGGGGTCGGTGTGGTGAGGGGGCGGGGAAGAGGCACGGGGCATGGTGGGCACCGCCTGTGGTGAGGGGTTCGGACGAACCGGCGATCACCACCGTGCCGGAATCCGCTCCGGCCCGCTCCGGGCTGTGGACGACCCCGCCCCTGGGGACAACCCGGCCACCCGGGAGAGGGAGGCCGGGCCGTCCGTCGCGGCGTTCGGGGCGCTACGGCAGGTCGATGCCCAGGTCCCAGCCGGTGTGCACCTCGGTGCACAGGCAGTTGCGGGCGGCGTTGTCAGGGAGGCCGGAGACCGCGTCGAAGAGGACCTCGCGCAGCCGGCCGACGTTCTCGGCGAAGACCCTGAAGACTTCCTCGTGGGAGACGCCGTCGCCGGTCTCGGTGCCCGCGTCCAGGTCGGTGACCAGCGCCAATGACGTGTAGCACAGGCTCAGTTCGCGGGCCAGGACGGCTTCGGGGTGGCCGGTCATACCGACCACCGACCAGCCCTGTGCGGCGTGCCAGCGCGACTCGGCGCGGGTCGAGAAGCGGGGGCCTTCGATCACGACGAGGGTGCCGCCGTCGACCGGCTCCCAGTCCCGGCCACGGGCGGCCGTGAGGGCGGCCTGCCGCCCGGTGGGGCAGTACGGGTCGGCGAAGGTCAGGTGGACGACGTTGGGTGTCTTCCCGTCGGGGAGCGGCTCGCCGTCGAAGTAGGTCTGGGGGCGGGCCTTGGTGCGGTCGACGAGCTGGTCGGGGACCAGGAGCGTGCCGGGGCCGTATGAGGCCCGCAGGCCGCCGACCGCACACGGGGCGAGGACCTGGCGCACCCCGAGCGAGCGCAGCGCCCACAGGTTGGCGCGGTAGTTGATGCGGTGCGGCGGGAGGTGGTGGCCACGGCCGTGCCGGGGCAGGAACGCCACCTGGCGGCCGGCGATCTGTCCCAGGAACAGCGAGTCGCTGGGGCGTCCGTAGGGGGTGTCCACCGTGATCTCGGTCACGTCATCGAGGAAGGAGTAGAAGCCCGATCCGCCGATGACGCCAATCTCCGCGTCAGCCATGCCGGTCACACTATCGGGGCACGGCGGCCCGGGGCGGGCGGGTGGCGGAGGCGAAAGGAAGCCGTAAGACAGCGGACCCCGCCGTCGGTGACGGCGGGGTCCGAAGAGCTGTGGGTCAGGCCGCGGAGCTGGTGCCCGAGGAGCTGCCGGAGGACGACGAGGCGGCCGGGGCCGAGGACTTGGTGTCCGAGCTGCCGGACGAGGAGCTCGACGTGTCCGAGGAGGACGTGCTGCCCGCCGCGGAGGCGTTCTTCGCGGGGCTGCTGCTGGACGACGAGCCGCGGCTGTCGTTGCGGTAGAAGCCGGAGCCCTTGAAGACGATGCCGACCGCGGAGAACACCTTCTTGAGGCGTCCGTCGCAGGCGGGGCACTCCGTGAGCGCATCGTCGGTGAACTTCTGCACCGCCTCGAGGCCCTCGCCACACGCGGTGCACTGGTACTGGTAGGTCGGCACTTGTCTTCCTCCTGGCACTCTCACTCGATGAGTGCTAACGACGCTCCATCTTGCAGTATTCCCGCCCGACAGTCCACCGTGACCGGCCCACGGTGACCGACTCCACGTCCGGTCAGGTGCGCGCCAGCTCCCGCTCGCGGTCGTCGGAAACAGCCGGGACCTGGGCATCCGTGCCGTGCGCGGGGCCCGCGGCGGTCCTCGTCGACGAGCGCGGCAACAGGTGGGCGCGGAGCGCCAGCAGCACCGTCAGGGCCAGCGCCGTACCGGCCAGCGGCACCAGGAACCCGGTGCTCGGCCCGAAGCAGTCGGCGAGCTGGCCGGCCGAGGTGGCCGCGGCCGCCTGGCCCAGCGCGACCGCGCCGGTCAGCCAGGTGAAGGCCTCGGTGCGGGCGGCGGCCGGCACCAGCGACTCCACGAGGGTGTAACCGGTGATCAGGGCCGGGGCGATGCACAGGCCGACGACCAGGCCGACCGCGCCGAGCAGCGGCACCGCGGTGACCGCCCACAACGGGGTGGTGGCCAGTGCCAGCAGCCCGTAGGCGACCAGCAGCCGGCGCCGCGGGCCGACCTTCCAGGCGATGAGGCCGCACGCGATACCGGCGAGCATGTTGCCGCCCGCGAAGATCCCGTAGAGCACGCCGTTGATGCCGGGCTGCCCGATGTGCTGGGTGAACGCGGTCAGGGAGACCTGCATACCGCCGAAGACGGCGCCGATGCCGAGGAACGCCACGATCAGGACGCGTACGCCGGGCACGGACAGCGCCGAGACGCGCGGCCGGTCGCCCGCGCGGTGCCGGTGCACCGGAGGCTGGCTGCGCCGCTGGGAGGCGAACAGCAGCCCGCCGGCCAGCGTCAGCGCGGCCTCGGCGACCAGACCGGCCGCCGGGTGGATGCCGGTGCACAGCGCGGTCGCCAGCACCGGGCCGACGACGAAGGTGAACTCGTCGGTCACCGACTCGAAGGCGGCGGCCGTCGGCATCAGCGGGCTGCCGCCGAGCCGGGAGGCCCAGCGGGCCCGCACCATCGGGCCGACCTGAGGGGTCGAGGCGCCCGTGGGGACGGCCACCACGAACAGCGCCCACAGGGGCGCGTGGGTGAGGGCGAGGGTGATCAGTGCACAGACGCCGGCGACGTGCACCAGTACGCCGGGGATCAGCACCGCGCGCTGGCCGAAGCGGTCGGCGAGCTTGCCGCCCTGCGGGGCGAACAGGGCCATCGAGACACCGGTTGCGGCGGACACCGCGCCTGCGGTGCCGTACGAGCCGGTGGTGGATTCGACGAGCAGCACGATGCCGATCGTCAGCATGGCGAAGGGCTGCCGGGCCAGAAAGCCGGGCAGCAGGAATGTCCATGCACCAGGGGTGCGGAGCAGTGATCCGTAACCGGTACGGGAGTCCTTGACCGCGGATGCCACGGCCGGGCCTTTCTGCCGCCTGGTAGCGCGCCACCCGCGAGGTCGTCACGGGTACGCGCCGAGAGCTGTCCTCTCGCGCAGGACCGAGTGATACCGCGTGGTCCGCACCGGGAGGGTGGCTGCGTGTGGCAGGGGACCGCGGCCGCCGAGCGGTCGCGCCAGCTCTGCATCAGGCAGAGTTGGTTCGTCGATGTTGCGTTTTCATACTACAGGCCGCTGCGCGTGAAGCCCTGGGATTAGCCAGGGCTTCACGCGTATTTCCTTGGGATCCGTGGAGATCTGCACCACATCTCCGGCTCTTCGCCGGTTCCGCCGGACGTCAGCGGGGGCCGTGCCCGCGCCGCCCCGAGGAGCCGTCCGTGCCCAGCCAGCCGGCCAGCTTGCCGCCCTGCGAGACCGCCTGGAGCCGCCGTTCGGCCGCGTCGCGCACCGGGTCGGTGGCGACCACCAGCAGCTCGTCGCCGCGCCGCAGCACCGTCGAGGGCGAGGGCACGAAGCTGGAGCCGTCCCGGACGATGAGGGTGACCGCGGCGCCCGCGGGCATCCGTAGCTCGCCGACCTCGACGCCGTGCATACGGGACGACGGGCCGATGGACGTGGACAGCAGATGGCCGCGCAGCCGCTCCAGGGGAGCGGACTCGATGCCCAGGTCGGCCGCCTCCTCGCCCTCGCCCAGCCGCAGCCGCTTGGCGAGCCACGGCAGCGTCGGCCCCTGGATCAGGGTGTAGACGACGACCAGGACGAAGACGATGTTGAAGACCCGGTCGCTGCCGGGGACATCGCTCACCATCGGGATCGTGGCCAGCACAATCGGCACCGCGCCGCGCAGTCCGGCCCACGACAGCAGGGTCTTCTCCCGCCAGGGCACCCGGAACGGCAGCAGCGCCACGAAGACGGACGTCGGCCTGGCCACCAGCGTCAGGATCATGCCGATCAGCAGCGCGGGCACGAAGTCGTCGAGCAGATTGTGCGGGGTGACCAGCAGGCCGAGCAGTACGAACATGCCGATCTGGCCGATCCAGCCGAGGCCTTCGGCGAAGCCGCGGGTGGCCGGTGAGTGCGGCAGCTTGGCGTTGCCGAGAACCATCGCGGCCAGATAGACGGCGAGGAAGCCCGAGCCGTGTGCCAGTGCACCGGCCGCGTAGGCGGAGACCGCGATGGCCATGACGGCGATCGGGTACAGACCGGACGCCGGCAGCGCCACATGGCGCAGGCCGTACGCGCCGAGCCAGCCGAAGGCCAGTCCGATGGCGGCGCCGATCGCCAGCTCCAGGGCGATCTCACCGAGCAGGGCGTACCAGTGTTCGGCCGGCCCCGCGGTGGAGAAGGCGACGACGAGGATGACCACGGGGGCGTCGTTGAAGCCGGATTCGGCTTCCAGTACACCGGTCAGGCGGGCCGGCAGCGGCACGCTGCGCAGCACGGAGAAGACGGCCGCGGCATCCGTGGAGGACACCACGGCGCCGATCAGCAGCGCCTGGCGCCAGTCGAGCCCGGCCAGATAGTGCGCTCCGGCCGCGGTGACCCCCACGCTCACCGCGACGCCGACCGTCGACAGCGCCACCGCCCGGGGCAGCGCCGGTTTGATCTCTTTCCACTTGGTGCCCAGTCCGCCCTCGGCGAGGATCACGACCAGGGCGGTATAGCCGAGGAGTTGGGTCAGCTCGGCGTTGTCGAAGACGACACCGCCCAGGCCGTCCTGCCCTATGGCAATGCCTATCCCCAGGTAGATGAGCAGGCTGGGGAGCCCGCTGCGCGAGGAGAGCCGTACCGCGGCAACCGCGATGAGCAGTACGAGCGAGCAGAGCAGCAGGAGTTCGTTGAGGTGGTCGACAGACAGGAGCTGGTCCTTCCTCGCACGGGTTCCGGAGTGGTCTTTCCTTACCGTATCTAGTTACTGAGGCTAACAATTTACCATTGCTTGAAGGTTGAAGGTGCTGGTGGTGACTCCGCGTAGGGGTCGCCGGACCCGTGCGCCTATGGTTGCTCCAGCACGCCCACCCTGCCCCTCGAAGGACAGAGATGCCCGCCAACAAGTCCGGCCCAGTCCCCAGGAAGAAGAAGGGGCGGCGCGGCCGCCTCGTCGCGATCACGGTCGTTCTGCTGCTCGTGGCGGGCATCGGCTTCGGCGCGTTCTGGGGTGTCAGTACCGTCCGCGCCTCGTTTCCGCAGACCACCGGCTCGCTCAAACTCCCGGGCCTGACCAACCCGGTGGACGTCACCCGCGACGCCAACGGCATTCCGCAGGTCTACGCCGACACCGACGAAGACCTCTTCCGCGCCCAGGGATACGTCCAGGCCCAGGACCGCTTCTGGGAGATGGACGTCCGGCGTCACATGACCGCCGGCCGGCTCTCGGAGATGTTCGGCAAGGGTCAGGTCAAGACCGACTCGTTCCTGCGGACGCTCGGCTGGCGCCACGTGGCGCAGAAGGAGTACGACACCAAGCTGTCGCCCGGCACCAAGAAGTACCTCCAGTCCTACTCGGCGGGCGTCAACGCCTACCTCAAGGACCACGAGGGCTCGGCGGTGTCCCTGGAGTACGCGGCGCTGGACCTCCAGAACGACTACAAGCCCGAGAAGTGGACGCCGGTCGACTCGGTGGCCTGGCTCAAGGCGATGGCCTGGGACCTCCGCGGCAACATGCAGGAGGAGATCGACCGTTCCCTGATGACCAGCCGCTTCACCCCGGCGCAGATCGCCGAGCTCTACCCGGCATATCCGTACAAGCGGAACAAGCCGATCGTCGAGGGCGGCGCGGTCGACCCTGCCACCAAGAAGTTCTCGCCCAAGGGTTCGGCGAATTCGGCGAACACCGCCCCCGCCGGCGCCACCACGGGCCTCCAGTCGCAGCTGTCCTCGCTGTCCAAGACCCTCGACAAGGTCCCGGCGCTGCTCGGTCCCAACGGCAACGGCATCGGCTCGAACTCCTGGGTCGTCTCCGGTGCGCACACCACCACCGGCAAGCCGCTGCTCGCCAACGACCCGCACCTGGCGCCGCAGATGCCCTCGCTCTGGTACCAGATGGGCCTGCACTGCCGTACCACCGGCCCCAAGTGCAACTACGACGTCTCCGGCTTCACCTTCTCCGGTATGCCCGGCGTCGTCATCGGCCACAACCAGGACATCTCCTGGGGCATGACCAACCTGGGTGCCGACGTCACCGACCTCTACCTGGAGAAGGTCAACGCCGACGGCTACCTCTACGACAACAAGCAGCAGCCCTTCATAACGCGCAAGGAGACCATCAAGGTCGCCGACGGCGAGAGCCACCAGATCACCGTCCGGTCCACCAGGAACGGGCCGCTCGTCTCCGACCGCGACGGCGAACTGGCCAATGTCGGCAAGGACGCCCCGGTCGGCAACGCCGCACCGGACCGCGGCGACGGCTACGCCGTATCGCTGCGCTGGACCGCGCTGAACCCCGGCAAGTCCATGGACGGCGTCTTCGAACTCAACCGTGCCAAGGACTGGAACGGCTTCCGCAAGGCCGCCGGGCACTTCGAGGTTCCCTCCCAGAACCTGGTCTACGCCGACACCAAGGGCAACATCGGCTACCAGGCCCCGGGCCAGATCCCGGTCCGCGGCAAGGGAGACGGCCACTTCGACGGCACCTACCCGGCGCCCGGCTGGGACCCGAAGTACCAGTGGACCGGCTACATCCCGCAGAAGTCCCTGCCGTACGAGTACAACCCCCAGCGCGGCTACATCGTCACCGCCAACCAGGCCGTCACCGACGAGAAGTACCCCTACCTCCTCACCAAGGACTGGGGCTACGGCTCCCGCAGCCAGCGGATCAACGACCTGATCGAGTCGAAGATCAAGGACAGCGGCAAGGTCTCCACCGACGACATGCAGGCCTTCCAGAAGGACAACAGCAGCGAGATCGCCCGGCTGCTGACGCCCTACCTGACGAAGGTCGACATCAAGGACAAGTACGTCCGCGACGCCCAGCAGCTGCTGGACGGCTGGGACTTCAGCCAGGAGCCCGACTCCGCCGCGGCCGCCTACTTCAACGCCGTCTGGCGCAACACCCTCAAGCTCGCCTTCGGCAACAAGATGCCCAAGGAGCTGCGCCCCGACGGGCAGTGCCTGACCGTCCGCCCGGCCGACGAGACCGGCCCCGCCGACGAGAGCGACAAGTACATCCGCGAATGCGGCGAGCGGGACGGTGACTCCGCCCAGCCCGACGGCGGTGACCGCTGGTACGAGGTCGTCCGCGGCCTCCTGGACGACCCCGGCAACGCCTGGTGGAAGACCGAGGACCGGCCCAACCGCCCCGGTGACAAGAACCGCGACCAGCTCCTGGCACACGCCATGACGGATGCGCGCTTCGAGCTGACCTCCAAGCTGGGCAAGAACATCGACAACTGGAGCTGGGGCCGGCTGCACCAGATGTTCCTGAAGAACCAGACCCTGGGCACCGACGGCCCCGGCTTCCTCCAGGGCCTGTTCAACCGCGGCCCCTGGAACGTCGGCGGCGGCGAGGCCGCGGTCGACGCCACCGGCTGGAACGCCGCCGGCGGCTACAAGGTCACCTGGGTCCCGTCGATGCGGATGGTGGTCAACCTCGCCGACCTCGACAAGTCCCGCTGGATCAACCTCACCGGCGCCTCCGGACACGCCTACGACGCCCACTACTACGACCAGACCGACAAGTGGGCCAAGGGCGATCTGCTGCCCTGGGCGTACAGCAAGGACGCCGTCAAGAAGGCGGGCAAGGACACGCTGACCCTGTCGCCGTAGGGGCGGGCGGCGCTCGCGCCGCCACCGGGTGATCGCTGCGCCGTCGGGCGGGCCGGAGATTTCCGGCCCGCCCGACGCGTTTTCGGGCCCCGCTCCGGCCGCGGCTCCCGGCCCGCCCGTATACGGCCCGCGTCAGCCCTCCGTGCGGGCCCCCGGCGCCGTGAACCGGTGCACCGCCGACGGGGTCACCGCGGCATGCACATGCCGGTCGTGCGCCTCGGCCGGCACCTCGGCCAGCACCTCCGCGTCGTAGAGCAGCACCACCAGCGACGCCCGCGCACCGGCCCGCTCCAGCCGCGCCAGCACCCGGTCGTAGGAGCCGCCGCCGCGCCCCAGCCGCAGCCCGCCGTGGTCCACCGCGAGCCCCGGCAGCAGCACCACATCCGCTTGTGTGACGGTCTCCGGGCCCAGCCGGGGCCCGTCCGGCTCCAGCAGACCGCGGCCGGCCCGTACGAGCCGCTCGGCGCCCTCGTAGAGCGCCCAGTCCAGATCGTTGTCCGCCAGCAGGACGGGCAGCAGCACCCGCACCCCGGCCGCCCGCAGCCGGTCCAGCAGGGCGCGGGTGGAGGGCTCGCCGCCGATCGAGACATAGGCGGCGACCACCGGCGGGGTGCCCGGCCGCGGGGTGCCCGGCCGTGGGGAGACCGGCGCGGCCAACTCGTCCAGCTCCAGCGTGCGTCGGGCCAGCGCCTCGCCCGTCACGGCGACGACATCCGGCGGCAACGCTCTCCTCACCTCCAGGAGATGTCGCCGCAACCTGCGCTTTCTATCGTGATCAATGCTCACTGTTGGCCCTTGCTCCCGCTCTCATGCTCTATTCACCAGACCCTCATCATCGTTCCGATAGGGCCGGTTATGGTGTCGCGCATGACCGCATCGCACACACGGATCAGCAAGGCTGTCATCCCCGCAGCCGGCCTCGGCACCAGGTTTCTCCCCGCCACAAAGGCCACACCCAAGGAGATGCTCCCGGTCGTCGACAAGCCCGCCATCCAGTACGTGGTGGAGGAGGCTGCCGCCGCCGGACTCTCCGACGTCCTGATGGTGACCGGCCGCAACAAGCGCCCGCTCGAGGACCACTTCGACCGCAATTACGAACTCGAAGAGGCGCTGCACCGCAAGGGCGACGAGTCCCGGCTCGCCAAGGTGCAGGAGTCCAGCGACCTGGCGACCATGCACTACGTACGGCAGGGCGACCCCAGGGGCCTGGGCCACGCGGTGCTGTGTGCCGCACCGCACGTGGGCGACCAGCCCTTCGCGGTCCTCCTCGGCGACGACCTGATCGACCCCCGTGACCCGCTGCTGGCGCGGATGGTCGAGATACAGGAGCAGCACGGCGGCTCCGTCATCGCCCTCATGGAGGTCGACCCGGCGCAGATCCACCTCTACGGCTGCGCGGCCGCCGCTCCCACCGGTGACGACGATGTCGTGGTCGTCTCCGACCTGGTGGAGAAGCCCGACCCGGCCGAGGCCCCCAGCAACCTCGCCATCATCGGCCGCTACGTCCTCGATCCGGCCGTCTTCGAGGTGCTGCGCAAGACCGCCCCCGGCCGCGGCGGCGAGATCCAGCTCACCGACGCCCTCCAGGCGCTGGCCGCCGACCCCGCCCTCGGCGGACCGGTGCACGGTGTGGTCTTCAAGGGCCGTCGTTATGACACCGGCGACCGCGGCGACTATCTGCGTGCCATTGTCAGACTGGCATGCGAACGTGAGGACCTGGGCCCGGACTTCCGGACCTGGCTGCGCAGTTACGTCACCGAGGAGATGTAAGACGTTGAACGGCACCACCGGCCAGACCCGCCACCAGGACCGCGTCTGGTCGGTGGCCGAGCATCTCGAAGACGTCCTGTCGAAGATCGCCCCGCTGGACCCGATCGAGTTGCAGATCCTCGAAGCCCAGGGCTGCGTCCTGGTCGAGGACATCACGGTCCCCGTCGCCCTGCCGCCCTTCGACAACAGCTCCATGGACGGCTATGCGGTCCGCGCCGCCGATGTCGAGGGCGCCACGGAGGAGACACCGGTCGCCCTCACCGTCATCGGCGATGTCGCGGCGGGCAGCGGCGAGCTGCCGGAGGTCGGCCCCGGCCAGGCCGCCCGGATCATGACCGGCGCCCCGCTGCCGCCCGGCGCCGAGTCCGTCGTCCCCGTCGAATGGACCGACGGCGGCACGGGCGAGGGACCGGCCGCCACGATGCGCGCCCACAGCGCCGCCCCTCAGGACGCCGCCGGCGAGGTCCGCGTCCACCGCCCGGCCGCCGTCGGCGCCCATATCCGCGCCCGCGGCAGCGACGTCACCGAAGGCGAGCCGGCCCTGCGGGCGGGCACGGTGCTCGGCCCCTCCCAGATCGGTCTGCTCGCCGCCATCGGCCGCGGCACGGTCAAGGTGCGCCCCCGCCCCCGCGTCGTGGTGATGTCGACGGGCAGCGAACTCGTCCAGCCCGGCGAGGCGTTGGGCCCCGGCCAGATCCACGACTCCAACAGCTTCCAGCTCACCGCCGCCGCCCGTGCGGCCGGCGCCATCCCCTACCGCGTCGGCGCCGTCGCCGACGACGCCGAGACCCTCCGCTCCACCCTGGAGGACCAGCTCATCCGGGCCGACATCCTTGTCACCAGCGGCGGCGTCAGCGTCGGCGCGTACGACGTGGTCAAGGAGACCCTGACCGCCCTGTCCGCGGAGGACGGCACGGTCGAGTTCCGCAAGCTCGCCATGCAGCCCGGCAAGCCCCAGGGCTTCGGCCTCATCGGCCCCGACCGCATCCCGCTGCTCGCGCTGCCCGGCAACCCCGTCAGCTCGTACGTCTCCTTCGAGCTGTTCGTCCGCCCCGCCATCCGCGCCCTGATGGGCCTGCCCGAGGTGCACCGCCCGGCCACCCCCGCCCGGTGCACCGACGCCATCGCCTCCTCACCCCAGGGGAAGCGCCAGTTCCTGCGCGGTTCCTACGACGCCGACGCCGGCACGGTCACCCCCGTCGGCGGCGCCGGCTCCCACCTGATCAAGGCCATGGCGCACGCCAACGCGCTGATCATCGTCCCCGAGGCGACCACCGAGGTCGCCGCGGGCGCGGACGTGGACATCGTCCTGCTCGGGTAGCCCGCTGCCGCCGGGGGTACGGTGTCGTCCCACAGGCGGCAGTTTGGTACCGGGAGAACGATGAGCAGCGGCCAGCAACACCTCACCCACCTCGACGCGGCGGGCGCGGCGCGGATGGTCGACGTCTCCGAGAAGGACGTCACCGCCCGCACGGCCGGCGCCAGCGGCCGCGTCCTGGTCTCTTCGCAGGTCATCGAGCTGCTGCGGGGTGAGGGCATGCCCAAGGGCGACGCCCTGGCCACCGCCCGGATCGCCGGCATCATGGGCGCCAAGCGCACCCCCGAGCTGATCCCGCTCTGCCACCCGCTGTCCGTCTCCGGCGTCAAGGTGGACCTCTCGCTCACCGACGACGCCGTCGAGATCACGGCCACGGTCAAGACCACGGACCGCACCGGCGTCGAGATGGAGGCGCTGACCGCCGTGTCGATCGCCGCCCTCACGGTCGTCGACATGATCAAGGCCGTCGACAAGGCCGCGGTGATCTCCGACATCCGCGTGGAGGAGAAGTCCGGCGGCAAGTCCGGCGACTGGAGCCGGTCATGAGCCCCGACCGCGCCCTGGTCGTCACCGCCTCGAACCGCGCCGCGGCCGGCGTCTACGCCGACAAGAGCGGCCCGCTGCTCGCCGAGGGCCTGGCCGCGATGGGCTTCGAGGTCGACGGCCCGCAGGTGGTGCCCGACGGCGAACCCGTGGCAGCCGCCCTCCGCGAAGCCGTCGCCTCCGCCCGGTACGCCGTCATCCTCACCACCGGCGGTACGGGCCTGACCCCCACCGACCGCACCCCCGAGGCCACCCGCGGGGTCCTGGACTACGAGATCCCCGGCATTCCCGAGGCGATCCGCGCCGCAGGCCGTACGAAGGTCCCCACCGCCGCGCTCTCCCGGGGACTGGCGGGCGTCGCCGGGACGACCCTGATCGTCAACCTCCCCGGCTCCTCCGGCGGCGTCCGCGACGGCCTCGCCGTCCTGACCGGCCTCCTGCCGCACGCCGTCGACCAGATCCGCGGCGGCGACCACCCCAGACCTTCCGGGAGCCAAAGCTGAACGCGCCCTGGCCGGTGGCCCGCACGGACGGAGTGGTGACCCTCCGTCCGATAAAGCTGCGCGACCAACGGGCCTGGCGCGAGGTCAACCGCCGTAACCGCGACTGGCTGCGCCCCTGGGAAGCGACCATCCCGCCGCCCCCGCCCGGCCTCGCACCGCCGCACCGCCCCACGTACCGTCAGATGGTCCGCCATCTCCGTGCCGAGGCGCACGCCGGCCGGATGCTGCCGTTCGTCGTCGAGTACCGGGGCCAGTTGGTGGGCCAGCTGACGGTCGCGGGCATCACCTGGGGCTCCATGTGCTCCGGCCACATCGGCTACTGGGTCGACCGGGAAGTCGCCGGCCGCGGTGTCATCCCGACGGCCGTGGCGCTCGCCGTCGACCACTGCTTCCGGTCCGTGGGACTGCACCGCATCGAGGTCTGCATTCGCCCGGAGAACGTCCCCAGCCGCCGGGTGGTCGAAAAACTCGGTTTTCGCGAAGAGGGCATCCGCCCGCGCTACCTCCACATCGACGGCGCCTGGCGCGACCACTTGGTTTTCGCCCTGACCGCGGAAGAACTGCCCGAAGGCCTGCTCAACCGCTGGCGCAGGGAGAAGCCCGGTACCTCCGGCACACCCCACAAATAAAATAAATGTTCGAATGCATTCCCTGATTGACCGGATTGGTGGAGGCGCCGATCTCTACCATCACAAAAAAGTTCGAGATATCAGCCAGATCGTGCGACACACCGGCTCAATTGGCGGATGGCCCCCTGCAAACCCCTCTACCGTGTGAGTCGTGAGAAGTAGCGGCCTCATCTACGCAGTCATCGTCGGGGCCTGGGCTGCCTACCTGGTGCCGATGTGGCTCCGTAGGCAGGACGAGCTCAACGAGGCCCGTCCGACCGAGCGCTTCAGCACCGCCATCCGGCTGCTGTCCGGACGGGCGGCCATGCAGCGCCGTTACGACAAGGCGCACGGGGAGTACCCCGCCGACGATGCGGGCGACGACGCGGACCCGGACGCCACGGCCGACGAGGCCGCCGCCCGGGCCTTCGGCGACCCCGCTCCGGCGGAAGGGCCCGAGGCTCCCCACACCCGGGTGCAGGCCGCCCCGCCGCGCCCCTCCGCCGCCGAGCGGACCAAGCGTGCCAAGGCCCTCGCCCGGCGCCGGCGCACCACCACCATCCTGTTCCTCACCTTCACCGCCGGCGCCATCGTCGCCGCGGTCGGCGGCCTGCCCTTCCTCTGGGCCCCCGCCCTCCCCGCCCTTCTCCTGACCGCGTACATCATTTACCTGCGCGCCCAGGAGCGGCGGCGCTTCACCTTCACCATGGACCGGCGCAAGGCGGAGGCGGCTGCGCAGCGGCTGCGGGAAGGCAGATCCCGCCCTCAGCAGGCGGCCGACCAGCCGCCCGCCGACGAGCACCCGCCCGCCGCCCGCGTTGACCCCCCGGCCGACGCCGCCCCGGAACCGCCTCGCCCCGCCACCCCCGCCCACACCGCGGGACGTCGGGCCCTGGTCGAGGAGACCGACCACGCCGAGTGGGTCGACCAGCAGCGCGAACGCGAACGCCCACGGCCCGCCGCCGGCAGCTGGGAGCCGGTCCCGGTCCCCCTCCCCACGTACGTCACCGCCCCGGTCGCCCCCCGCGCCACCAGCCACGTCGACCTGGACGCCGAGGACGCCTGGAGCTCCGCCCGCTCCAGCGCCGCCCCCGACCGCCCCCAGCCCGACACCCAGCAGGACCGCCCCACCCACCCCGGCCGCCGCACCCGCGGCCGCACCCCGCTCTTCGACCAGTACGAGAACGAGGACCGGCCGCGCGCGGCGAACGAGTGACGCTCCTCCGCTGACCAGCACCGGAAGCGATTTCCGAGCACCGCGACCGAGATGCTAGAGTTTCACTCGTCGCAAGGGCCTGTGGCGCAGCTGGTAGCGCACCTCGTTCGCAACGAGGGGGTCAGGGGTTCGAATCCCCTCAGGTCCACAGACGAGCTGTTCGCGGGTTAGCCCGCGAACTGTTCACGAGATCCCGGTCAGACGGTCACCGTCTGACCGGGATCTCGGCGTTTGGGCCTCGATTAGTACGGAAGTCGGTCCATCGGGACTCCGGGAAGCACGGCCTCGCCGCCCGGAGTTGATCGGGGGTGGAGATGCGGGCATGCCGCGGGGACCGCGGGCATGGAGGTCGCGGTTGGTTAGGGGTTGTGCCCAGCAGTGCTGCGACAAGGGGCTTTGTGCGCCGGGTGAAGCGTGGCAATGCGCCGACCGCCATGGATGCCATGTGCGCGATCAACCACGTGCCGGCGGGTTAGGTAGTCAAAAGTGCAAGATGATGTCGTGCACTTACCCGCATCCGCGCTTCCGAGGCGTTGCGAGCCAAGCCTGATGCGATGTCGTCGCTTCGCCACGTGAGGCTGCACTCGACCGGCCTCGGCAACTTGCTTCTCATCCACGATGTACTGGCCGATGCGTTCGTGACCGGTATTGCAAGACGCGCCGCAGGAGTGATGACCGCCCCTTGAGTGGCGTCGGCTGCTGAGTCGCGGCGCCGCATTCAGGTCCTCAGTCGGCCGTCTGGGCGGCTCCGACTGAACGGCGGCTTGATCTCTACGACGTCATCGCTGCGGCGAGATCCTCTGGACTAGGCTTTCGGCACTTTGTGTCGAACAAGCTATGCACGTCGCAGGACCTCGGGGGAACGCATGTCGTACGACCATGAATGGGACAAAATCCTCAACCCGTTCCGCTACAACGCGGACGGTTCGCTCACCGACGCCGCCAAGCGGCAGAACGTGACGATGGAGCTCAACTCCGCGGGGGGCACCGGAGGCGGAGGTGGTGGAGGCCGGCAGACCTCGGTCCGAACGACTGTGCTGACCAAGGCGGCCGACTCGTTGGAGCAGTTGCGGAGTGACACGGACAAGGTGGATATGAAAGCCCTGTCCGAAACAGATTCCGCCTGGAGCGCACTGGACGGCTGGCAGGCCGCCACCGGGCTGGACAAGATGCACAGGCGGTGGGCGGCAGAGGCCAGCAACCTCAGCAAGATGCTGTCGGAGGCCACAGCGAAGCTGCACAACACCAGCACGTCGTACGCGCACACCGATCGCGCAGAGAAGTCCAGGATGGACTCGCTCGACGGCGGGAGGGGCTGACCGTGGTTACTTTCTCCGACCTCCTCCACGCCGATCTAGGAAAGCTTCAGGCAGCAGCAGACGAGTGGAAGCTGTTGCCGAACAAGTACCAGGGCCTGCAGGAGCTCTTCGAGGCCCGCGTCACCAAGCCCCTGAAGTCGGACTGGACGGGTGATGCAGCCGAACAGGCGCAGGTCTCACTCGCCAAGATCAAGAAGCAGTACCAGGCGGCGGCGGAAGAGGCTCAGGCCATCACCTCGCTGCTGCGCGATGCACATACGGAGTTCAGTGGCGCACAGAAGAAGCTCCGCAGGATCGTCGACGAGGAAGCGCCGTCGGAGCATCTCAAGGTGGCAGGGGACGGCACGATCACCGATGCCAAAGCTGAGCCCGATGACCTACCAGGCCCGTACCACCGCAGCCTCTACCTCGAAAAGCGCCAGGCTGCCGTCGATGCGATGAAGCACCGCATCGAAAAGGTGCTGCGGGACGCCACCGCAGCGGACGAAGCCGCGGACTGGGCGCTGAGCCAGGACTCCAACGGTAAGAACAGCGACTCGTTCAACAAGAACGTCTACGCATCGTTGGATGCCGCCAGGGATGCAAAGAAGGACATGGCCGAAGCCCTGAGGCTGACCGAGAAAGGGGGCGAAGACCTGTCCAACGATGAGCTGGACCGTTTGGGGAAGATCCTCTCGAAGCGGAAGAATGACATGGTTTTCGCGGAGAGGTACGCCACGGCGCTGGGCCCGAAGGGCGCGCTCGAATTCTGGCGTGAGGCATCTGGCCCGGACTCGGGAGAGCCAGGAGGCGAACGCAACGCCGCTCTCAAGCAGTTGCAGGCCGGTCTCGGTTCCACACTGGGGATCGCCACGCAGAGCGACAGCGTCGCGATGGACGCGTGGAAAGAGAAGATGCTGGAGCTCGGGCCGCAGACAATCGACCCAGGAGGTGTCGGCGGGCCGAGCGCCAAGGGCTATCAGCTCATGAGCAGCCTCATGCGGAACGGCGGCTACGACACCGACTTCCTCAACGACTACGGTCGGGATCTCGTGAGCTACGAGAAGACCAGAGGCTCATCGACGCCGAGGGAGTTGTGGGCCCCTGACTCCACCATGGCACGGATCGACTACTCCGGGGATGGTCCGGGCAGCGACCCCATGACGGGCTACATGGACGCGTTGAGCAAGAACCCCGTGGCCGCCACCCAGTTTCTCGACCCCGGCGAGCCGCGCGAGAACGGGAACCTCAAGTACCTCGTGGACGACCGAGAGTGGATGCCGGACGGCTTCCATGAAAAGACCGGCCAGGGATCGTTGGCGTCGGCCATCGAAGCCGGCGCCACCGGGCATCAGCCGGGGCATGAAGACGCGGCGCGCGAACACACTGTGTCGCAGGCCAGGATCATGCGGGACAGCATCAACATGCTCGACGGCGGCCCTAAGAACGAGAAGCTCCCGGAAGGCATGCAGCGCCCGATTGCCAACGCGCTTGGTGACTACGTCTCGGACACGCACGACATCCTGTCCGGTACCAACGACAGGTCCCTGAGCCACAACGGAGAAGGTGACTCAGGAGTCTGGAGTGACAAGGACTCCGGCCGGATGCGGATGTCCACTGATAGGACGTCACTTATTCGCCTGATGCGTGGGGTGTCGGATGACCCTGAGGCGTACCACGTCCTCCAGGAGTCGCAAACGGCGCACGTGGCACAGCAGCTGGCAGACCTTTCGCCCGACGCGCAGCAAGAGGACGTGAAGGGAGTCATGGCCAACGCTGCAAGAGCTACAGGTGCCATCGACGCCATTCAGGGGGATGTCATCCTCGACCGGGAGGCCGATGGACTCTCTGACCACAAGTGGTGGATCGGGAAGGCCGGCTATCACACAGGAGCGGGCATCGTCACCAAGTTCCCAGTCGTCGGCGATATAGCGGTTCGCCTGACCGATGTCGGCGCTACCGCTTGGCAGCAGCACATGGACGCTGCTGTCCAGGCCGCGGGGGCGGGTGAAATCGATGCAAACACTATCCATGGTGAATTTGGGAAAAGTGGCCAGGCGGGGGTCAATAAGATGGTAGCCGAGTGGTACGAGACGCATAGTGGTGATCCCGATTCGCCCCACGTTGATTTCGCGCAGAATGAAATGCGGGGAAGCTATGAAGACGGTCGCACCGACGCCCAAGACGTTCTCGGTCGAGGGAAGAACAATAACTAGCCATGGTTGATGTGACGGAGCAGCGTCGTATTGGTGACCCCGACCCCGACCCCGGAGCCGCCCCCCTGAAGCGCAAGCGTCTTCTGATTGCCGCTGGCTTGGTCCTCGTGCTGGCCGTGCCCGGAATCTTCTATTTCTCCGGAGCGTATGACAGCTGGCAGGATAGCCGGAGCCTGGCCGACACCTGCCGGGGCAGCGTGGACACTTCGGAAGTCAAAGAATTGCTCGGCGTTGACCGTGTGCGCGGCCACGACGTCGAAGCGGACGACGGTTCCTCCCTGCGTGCGGGCCAACTGCGGAAGTGCTCGGTGGGGGATTCTGACGACAATGCTTCAGTGTCCGTGTCGCTGGACTGGAGTGGTGACGCCGCGGGGCCTCTCCACGATTTGGGCGGCTTCACACCGTACGGCGACGTGGGGATGGCGACTCCGCTAGAGCACGGCTGGGAAGGCGTTCTCGATGAGGTGCCCGGAACCGGGAACCTGGTCGCCACGGTGAACATGCACTGCGAAAACCGCCGCAGTGATCCTCGGCACTCCTCATTGATTGCCACTGTGCAGGGCATGGGCACACGGTCGATGGCTGGAGGCGCACAGCGCGCGCGCTTTGCCCGTACGACGGTGAAGACAGCCCAGCACGCTGCCGAAGCTTGGGGTTGTACAGCCCACTCCGGGGGCGTCATCGAGCATGTGCCGGGGAGCACTGCGCATACGGAGGTTCCGCGGGGTGAGGCCCGCGGGACTTGCGCGGGCATCAAGACCGCTGTCCGTGAGAGCGTGACGGATCCCAAAGCGCCCATCGAGAACTGCTACGTTCTTGCGGGACGTAGTGCCTCCCAATATCGCATTAGTGCTTTCTATGGCCCCTTTGCTCAGGCGTTGCCGTTGCAGCGGGGATATTCGGGGGAGGTCGATACGGAAAAGCCTGCCGGGAATAAGGGGAGTTTCTTGTGGGGCTCCGCCGAGTGTCCTTCCGGAAGTCGGGCGTTGTACATCTCGACCAGGCTCCCTGGTGCGGACGGTCGTTTCGATCCGGATAGCGATCTGGAAAGGTCCAGGCTGAAGACGTTCGCCACGCGGTCTTCCAAGAGTCATGGCTGTGAGGATCTCAAGCTTCCGTGATGGAGCGGGTAGCGACTGGTAGCCGGCCAGCGATGCGCGCGTACGCCTCCTTGGGGTGTACGTGCAGGCTGACGCCACTTTCGCCCTTTCATGTCAGCCAGATCAGTGACACTTTCAAGACAGAGATGCGACGCCTTGCCCTCCATCGATAAGCCGGTTGACCAAGTGTTCTAATGGAGGGTTATATGGTGCTGCCATGGCGTCAGTGCGCCAGGCGCAGTTTTAGGTGCAGCATCAGGGGGATCTGCGGATGACTGAGGAATATCGTGTCGATCTGAGCGCATTGCAACAGGTGATCACACGGCTCAACTCGCTCGTGGACACCATGGACGGTGTCGGGGCCACGGCGAAGTACAAGACGGAGCTGCCGGAGGGGTACCTCGGTCAGGGTTTCGCGGAGGAGGCCGGACTCCGGAACGCGCACGGAAAGATGAAGCACGAGATCGCTGGCATGGTCGCCGAGCTGAAGCAGATGATCGCCGAAGCCGGCAAGAAGACGAGGACCGTGCACGACGGCTACGACAGCCGTGAGCAAGAGGTCCGTGCATTCATGAGCTGAGGCGGATCGTCGTCGGCTCGTGCACGTGAGTCGGCACAACGGGGAGGATCGAGATGGGTAGCGGGGGCGGGCACACCAGCAACTTCTCAAGCAACACGCTTGAGGCGTTGAAGGCCATGGTGCGAGACGCGCAGCCGGACAAGGTCGACGAGATCGCCGACCACTGGATGCACGTGCATGACCAGCTCGCTGGCGATGCGCCGGATGGCAGTGTGCGGGACCTGCTGGACAAGGCTGTGGCGGATGTCCGTGAGTACTGGCACGGAACCGCTGCGGATGCCTTCGCAGCACGAGCCAAGAATTTGAGCACGAGCCTCAAGAACGGCTCTCTTTATGCGAAGAACACGTCGCACACTCTGAAGTCCGCTGCGGCCGACCTTCGAGCAGCCAAACGGGCTGTCACCGACCTTCAAGACACCGAGAGCGAGCGCAAGTCCGGGAACATCGTTGGAGCGGCGATCTCGCTCGCGAAGGACGGAGTGGACAAGACCGAAGATTTCTTCAGCGGGCGTGACGACACCGGGCTCAAGAGTGACATTTCCAACGGAATGAGCGCTGACAAGGCACGGGCGGCGCACGCCGAATCGCTTTCCCGCGGGCGCGAGATCGCCCTGCAAGCAGCCGCACACATGGAGAAGCTCGGGGCGTCGTACAACGTCAAAGCGAATCAGCTGGCGGGGCCCGGGGCCCGTGACCCGGAGAAACCCATCCCCCCGCCGGACTCGACGGTGCCACCGCCAGACGTGGGCTTCGCCGTGGTTCCAGCCGTGGCGAGTCCGCGGAGGGGAACTGCCCCGGACGTGTCGGGCCGGCCGGTGGCCGGCGGTGCGTCTTCCGGGGGCGGTGTCGCTTCGCCCCGGTTGTCTGGGCACGATGGGGCCATGGGAGGCTCTGCCGGATCTGGGGCCCGCCCTGCCGTGCCGCATGCGCCGCATCCTGGGACGGCGTTGGACGGTGTCCGTGGCGGTGTGCCCAATCCCGCCAGCCCCCTTCCCAGCACAGGCCCCGGTGGGCCCGTGGTTGGTGGAGCTCCCGGCAACTCCGGTCCGGGCAGCGGCGGGCCGGTCATGCCCCCTGGTGGCCAAGTGGTCGGAGGCCGGGGTCCTTCGGGCGGGAGAGCGGTGCGCCCCGGGTCACCGAGCACCCCGAGCACGCCTCGGGGCGGTCGCGGCAGTGCCGGAAAGTCCGTCATGCCGGGTGCTCCCGGCCAGTCGGGTCAGGCAGGGCGACCGCCGATTGCGGGCGCCACGGGCCCGGGTGCGTCCGGAAAGGGCGGCACACCTGGCCGTCAGGGAGGCTGGGCGAGACGTCCCGGTGGCGTCGTCGGGGAACCGGAGAAGCCGGGGGCGCCGGGCCGGGGCGCGCAGGGTGGCTCAGGTCTGCATCGCAGTCGTGGTGGCGCTCTGAGCGGGAGCTCGGAAGGCTCTTCTCGTGCGCGCGGACCAATGGGCGTTCCACCCGGCGGGCGGAACGCCCGTGAGGACAAGGAACGGCGGCGGTCAACGCGTCCTGACTACTTGGTCGAGGACGAGGAGACCTGGATTTCGCAGCGCGACGTCGTGCCGGGAGTTGTCGGTGCGTCTGCTCCCGAGAAGGCAGAGGACGACGGCACGCCGGAACAGCGAAGCCGTGAGGCGGAGCCGGACAGCGCGGAAGGAAGCAGCAGGGCGTGACGTTCAAGCGATGGATGAGGGCGGCAGGCGGGACGGCGCTGCTGTGTGCAGCGAGCCTCGTGCAGGCAGCGCTCCCGGCAGCCGCGGACTCCATTCGCGATCGTCAGTGGGCCTTGTCGGCGTTCGAGGCGGACGCGATCGAGAAGGTGTCCACAGGCCGGGGGGTGACCGTCGCCGTCGTCGACACCGGAGTCGACGGGACACACCCCGACCTTGTGGGCAGCGTGCTGCCGGGGAAGAACTTCCTCAAGGGCGGCGGTCGCGCCGACCGTGAAACGGAGAACTCACACGGCACTGCCATGGCCTCCTTGATCGCAGGCCATGGCCATGGGCCGGGGGGAGCGGCTGGCGTCCAGGGTCTCGCGCCGGCCGCAAAGGTCCTGCCGTTGCTGGTCAATACGCAGGACGGCCTGCAGGTCGGCACGGGTAAGGGTGGGTCCCCCGTGTCGCAGGCGATCCGCTACGCCGTTGACCACGGGGCGACAGTCATCAATCTGTCGCTGGGAGACACGTTCAAGATCACAGATCTGGACGATGCAGTTCGGTATGCGCGGCAGAAGGATGCCGTGATCGTCGCCGCAGCAGGCAACGACGGCGTGGACGAGCCGAACTATCCCGCGAGCATCCCGGGGGTGATCTCGGTAGGTGCGGTCGACACTTCAGGGAAGATCTGGGAGAAGTCGAACTACGGGTCGAACAACTTGCTCTCAGCACCAGGCGTGGACGTTCCAGGCGCGGGGCGGGACCATGGCTACCGAAGCGGTACCGGAACCTCGGACGCCACCGCCTATGTATCAGCTGCTGCTGCCCTCCTCCGTGCAAAGTTCCCGGATCTCACGGCAGGGCAAATTGCCAATCGTCTCGTGAAGACGGCCAAGCTGCCGGAATCTGCAGAAGCGGCGAAGCTTCCGGACAAGCACTACGGCTACGGCTTCATCCGCCCCTACCGCGCCCTGACCGAGGAAATCCCCGCCGGTTCGAAGAACGGTCCGCTGCCGGCGGCCCCGTCATCCTCTGCGTCAGCAGGGGCCACCGGTCCTTCTGCTCCGACCGATCGAGGAACATCCACCCCTAACAACCGCTCACAGTACGTCGTTTGGGGTGTTGCGGGCGTACTCGGGCTCGGGCTCCTCGCAGCACTGGTGGTGGTCGTCATCCGGCGTCGGCGTCCCGTCGTACCCCCGCCCCCACCGTACGGCCAGCAGCCCGGCCCCGACTTCCGGCAGTAGCCGGCGCCCGTTGGCAACCGTCACCGTCAAGCGCCCTCCGCGCGCAACGCCCCCTGAATACCCCAAGGGCGAGCTCCGGCTGAAGGCGCCACCCACGCTGCCTGAACGTCAGGGCGAGTCGGTGGTGCTGATGATGCTGCCCATGATGGGCATGGGCAGCAGCGCGGTGTATTTCTTCCTGCCCGGCTCACCACCGTTCATGAAGGTCATGGGCAGCATCATGCTCATCTCGGCGGTAGCCATGGGAGTGGGCCAGGTTGTGCGTGCCCGGCGCGGCTCGACGGCAGGCGTACGTGCAGAGCGTCAGGAGTACCTGAAGTACCTGGCCCGTACCCGCCAGGAGGCACGTGACGCCGCGCGGTCCCAGCGCCTGGCCGAATGCCGAACGTTCCCTGAACCGGGCCAGCTGTGGGCAGTGATCGCTGAACGCAAGAGGCTGTGGGAGCGTCGGCCCGGGGACGATGACTTCGCCCAGGTACGCGTCGGACTGGGGCCCCAGACTCTCGCGACCCGTCTCGACGTGCCGCAGCTCCGCCCCGCGGAGGAGTGGGAGCCGCTGTCGGCACATGCGCTACAGCGCTTCGTGGAAGCGTTCGCGTACCTCGATGGGCTGCCCTTGGCGCTGGCCCTGCGCGCGTTCCCGCGGTTGACGATCCGAGGTGATGCCACGACGGTCCACGGGAGCGCTCGGGCCATGCTCTGCCAGCTGGCGGCACTGCACTCGCCCGACGACCTGTGGATAGCCGTTGTCGCGGCCCCAGGTACGGCCCGGGAGTGGGACTGGATCAAGTGGCTGCCGCATGCTCGCCCCTCTGAACATGGGAATTCCGGCGCACGGGGAGCTCCCGGGCTGCTGATGTATCCCACGGTCGGCGCCCTCGAGGAGGGGCTCGCCGGGCATCTTGCCGCCCGACCCGCCTGGGAACGGGACGCCCGACCTCTATTGGACCGACCCCATGTGGTGATCCTTCTGGATCCCGAACCGACCACGACATCGCTCTGGCCCTTCGACCACACCGGATATCTCGGCGTGACCGTCATCGAACTTGAATCGTCAGCCGGCACCGAGCAGCAGCCTCGGATCAGTGGCACCAGAACCCACGGAGTCGGTCACCGACCGGGCCTGACTGTCGAGCCACAAGCCCTCAGCCTCGTCTCCACCACGGGTTCCGTCTACACCGGCATTCCGGACGCTTTGACCGAGGTCGAAGCCACGACGCTCGCTCGCGCCCTCGCACCCCTGCGGACCAGCGACGACGAAGACGAAGACCCTTTGCTAGGTGATCTCGGATTCAGCGACCTGGTGGGCATCGACGACCCCACAACGTTCGATCCGCCTTCTGGGCCACGATCCCCGCAGGACCGACTGCGCGTACCTATCGGCGTGAACGGAGAAGGAAAGCCCGTCGTCCTCGACCTCAAAGAAGCGTCCCAAGGAGGCATGGGGCCACACGGGCTCTGCGTCGGCGCCACCGGCTCCGGCAAGTCCGAGCTGTTGCGCACCCTTGTCCTGGGGCTAGCCACTACACATGGTTCCGAGACGCTGAATTTCATCCTGGTCGACTTCAAGGGCGGAGCGACATTCGCCGGCCTGGCGGACCTGCCCCACGTAGCAGCGTTCATCAGCAATCTCGCCGAGGACCTGACGCTCGTCGACCGCTTACAGGACGCCCTCGCGGGCGAACTACTCCGTCGTCAGGAATTGCTGCGTTCCACCGGCAACTTCGCCAATATCGGGGCCTACGAAAGGGCGCGTGCGGCAGGCGCACCACTCCAGCCATTGCCCACGGTACTGGTCGTCCTGGACGAGTTCAGTGAACTGCTCACAGCCAGACCCGAGTTCATTGACACGTTCCTGCAGATCGGTCGCATCGGACGGTCACTCGGCGTCCATTTGCTGCTCGCCTCACAGCGGGTGGAAGAAGGTCGTCTACGCGGATTGGACACGTATCTCTCCTACAGGATGGTGATGCGGACCTTCTCCGCGGAAGAGTCCCGCATCGCGCTCGGCACTCCTGACGCCTACCACTTGCCCAACGTTCCGGGGGCCGGGCTCCTGAGCCACGGCACAGAAGCCCCCACGCAATTCAAGGCCGCATACGTCTCCGGCCCGCACCATCCCCAGCAGGCCTCGGCTGCCGGGCGGCAACACGCCCTTTCACCGATGCTGTTCACGGCTGAGTTCGACCTGCCCGATTCTGACTCGCTCGGCCTTGACCAGGAGGCAGACCCGCGGGATGACGACGGGACCGGCTCGTCGGTGCTCGACATCCTGGTCGGGCGCCTTCGGGAATGGGGCCCACCGGCACAGTCGGTCTGGCTTCCCCCGCTGGACGATTCGCCCGCCCTCGGCGATCTGCTTCCCGCTCTGACTCGTACGACCGAGCGCGGCCTGCACCCTGCCGAATGGCGAGAGATGTCATTGGTCGTACCGCTGGGCATCGCCGACGTTCCGTACGAGCAGCGTCGAGAAACGCTGCACTACGACTTTTCAGGTTCGCAGGGGCATGCAGCGGTCGTCGGGGGCCCACGTTCGGGGAAGTCGGCCCTGCTGCGCACCCTCGTCACATCTTTCGCCCTGACGCACACGCCGCGGGAAGTGCAGTTCTACTGCCTGGATTTCGGGGGCGGCAGCCTGTCCTCGCTCGCTGATCTCCCGCACGTCGGGGGTTTCGCGTCCCGGCTGGATGCGGCCAAGGCGCGGCGGACCATCGCCGAGATACGGGGGATCTTGGACGAGCGGGAGGAGTTCTTCCGGACCCACCACATCGACTCCATCCGCACCTATCGCGGACGGCGGGCCGTGGGCCATTACCCCGACCACCTGTGGGGCGATGTCTTCCTGGTGATCGATGGTTGGGGCACCTTCAAACGGCAGCACGAGCAGCTGATTCCCGACATCGAGGCAATGGCCGTGCGCGGACTCGCCTTCGGTGTCCACCTCGTTCTTGCCGCCGGCCGTTACAACGAGATCCGACCCGCGCTCAAAGACCAACTCGCCACCCGGCTGGAACTTCGTATGGCGGATCCGCTGGATTCCGAACATGACCGGAAGCGCGCCCGCAACGTGCCCACAGCCCGTCCCGGTCATGGCCTTGCCCGGGGCGGCCTGCACTACGTGGCTGCGCTGCCCCATGCTGACGGCTTCGACTCGGCACTTGATCACTCGGGGAGCGCATTGGACTCCGCCGGACTGATCGCAGCCATCGCGTCGAGCTGGTCGGGTCCGGTGTGTCCACCTGTGCGTATGCTCCCGGACCGTCTGCACGCCGATGCTCTTCCCAAAGCAAGCGAAACACCTGACTTGGGCTTCGCGGTGGGGTTGGACGAAGCGACCTATGCCCCCGCCTACATCAACTTCGATACCGACCCGCTCCTCGTCATTTACGGCGAAAGCGAGTCCGGGAAGACCGCCTTGCTTCGTCTCCTGGCTCGGCGTCTCGCGGAGAGACACGGGCCCCGTGAAGCGCTGGCAATTGTCGGGGACTACCGACGTGCTCTGCATGGACAACTCCCTCAGGGCCATGTGCTGCACTACGCTTCCGCTTCGGCGTCCCTTGAAGAGGGACTCAACCGACTCGTCCCGCTGCTACAAGCCCGGATGCCTACCGCCGACGTAACTGCCGAGCAGATGCGTGCCCACAGCTGGTGGCACGGCCCTGAAGTCTTCGTCATCGTCGACGACTACGACCTCGTCGCGCTCCCGTCCGGGAACCCCCTCGAAGCGCTGACCGAATATCTTCCTTACGCCCGTGACATCGGCCTGCGAGTGATCGTCGCTCGCTCCACGGCTGGCGCGGCCCGCACATCTTTCGATCCGGTCACCCGGCGCCTCAAAGAACTCGGTGCAGCGGGCGTCATCCTGTCCGGGGACCCCGATGAGGGGCTGCTGGTAGGCAGCGCCAAGGCCGTGGTCATGCCGCCTGGGCGAGCTCAGTTCATCACCTCTCGGCAGCGCCCCCGCGTTATCCAAACCGGCTGGTACGACCCAGAGTGAGGACCCCATCGGATGGCCGTGCTGCTGAAGCAACGTGTTCCCAGCCTCAGGGCGGCCTCGGCATAGGACTCGACCAGCCGGACCGGGGCGTGGGGCAAGGCCCAGGGCTTGTGGACGGGATCAGAGAGTGGAAAGAGGGCTAAGCGCTCTTGTGCATCGATCACGACGAGAGTCACTGCGCGATGGAAGCGGGGGCCGGGGAGATGCATGGGATTACCATCGGTGGTGGCTATATGAATAGCCAGGCGGCTGGTCTGGATGGCCGAGGGTGCTGCCGAAGGAGTAGGTCGGCCACCAGCCCCTTTTCGGGCGGACGTGAACGCGCCTTCGCGATCGCTCTCTGCCGACCTCCCCCACCGCATTGCCGTGTGGTCTAGCAGGCGTAGGCGCGTTCCATCGCCTTCAGCCCGGCAGCGATGAACTCGTCGCGCGCGGTAGCGCCCATGAACATCCCTCCCGTGCGGCGCCCATGGACGCTGCGACGGTTTGGCGCTCGGCTCCGGCGAAAAACCATCAAGGCCTGTTGGTAGCCAATGCCCCGACCAACTCGCCAACCTCCGCCCGCCAGACGTGGACCTGGTCCTCTGCCCAGACCGCAGACGAGCTGTTCTTGAGTTAGCTCGGGAAGAGTTCATGAGATCCCGTCCGATCCGTTGATCGGGCGGGATTTCTGCATGGTGGGGCGTTGTTCGAGGCGAGGTCCGAACTCGGATGGCGTGTGGAGCGGGTTCTCGGTGGTCCGTGGTGGTGGTTCTGAGTGGTCCGGTGCGCGGAGGGCATGCCGCGGCGCCTGCGGACCGGGACCGGCGCCAAGGCCATCGCACCGACCTCGACGTCGATGCGCGCCTGATCGGCGTCCACCTTCAGGAACACGTTGCCGACGCGCAGGGTCGCGCGCTCGGAATGGCTACGACGACCTTGACCTCATCCATGGCGACCAGTATCCCGAGATGACCGTCGGCGTCGCCGGATTTATCGCCTGCGATGGCGCGGCTGACCACGTCCTGGCTTTGTCGACGAGTTCCAGCAGCGGGTGTGCAGCGCTTCGGAAGGCAGCCTGCCGGAGCAAGGGTTGATGTTCACGAGAACGGGAGGCACTGACCGCCAACGCAGCTAGAACAGTGCTGCTATGGCCGGTCCAGGGGCACCGGCTGGCGTGAAGCAGCCTGGCCGGCCCGCACGTTGGAGTCAGGGTGGGGGCCGGGCCTTGTGCTTTGTGGTCAGGCCTTCTTCATCTCGTCTCCTACGCCGTAGCGGGAGAGAGCGGCTCTTCGCAGTTGAGGGTGTAGTCGGGGTGTCGGCGGGGAGGCGTCGAGGTCTACCATCCGAAAGACCTCGACATGCTCCACGCCATCTTCGCCGTACCCTGTCTGACCACGTTCTGCCGTCTCGATGCACTCGGTCTGGAAGCCGTCGGGCAACGCCTTGAGCCGGATCAGGCGGTGATCGAGTGCCGTCACCCAGGCGCGTTCACCGATTAACGGCCAGCACTGCCGCGAGGCCTTCTTGCAGGTCCTTGACGAAATACTCGGGAACCTCCAGCGACGGGAAATGTCCCCCGATTTCGGGCGACCTCCATCGGACGATCTGTCGGTAGCGCTCCTGTGCCCAGGGGCGCGGACACTTCTCGATGTCGCGGGGATACATAGTGATTGCTGACGGGACGTCGACCCGAAGTTCGGGGTCCAGCGAGTTGTGGCTTTCGTAGTAAATGCGGGCCGACGATGCGCCGGTCCGCGTCAGCCAATACAGGGTGACGTCGTCAAGAACCCTGTCTCTGGAAATCGTCTCGAACGGGCTGTCTTCGGTATCTGTCCACTCGGCGAACTTGTCAAGGATCCAGGCAAGAAGCCCGACCGGTGAGTCGACGAGCGAGTAGCCGATGGTCTGCGGTCGGGTCGCCTGCTGCTTCGCGTACGCCGCGTGGTGGCGCCAGAAATCGCGGGTTTCCTCGGTCCACTTGCGCTCGACCGCTGTCAGCCCGTCCGTTGTCAACCCGGGCGGTCCCTCCGCGAACGTGGTGTGGATGCCGAGAACCTGCGCCGGGAACCTGCCGCCGAGAACTGTGGTGATGTTGCCTCCCCAGTCGCCGCCGTGGGCTGCGAACTTGCTATAGCCGAGCCTTCCCATCAGTTCCACCCATGCGGCCGCGATCTTTTCCGTTCCCCACCCGGTGGTGGCCGGCTTGTCGCTGTAACCGAAGCCTGGTAGCGACGGGACCACGACGTGGAATGCCGGCGCGTCTGCATCTTTCGGATCTGCCAGCTCGTCTACTACATCGACGAACTCAGCAATGCTGCCCGGCCAGCCGTGCGTCAAGATCAGAGGAGTGGCATCTGCGCGCGCGGATCGGCGGTGCAGGAAGTGGATTCCCAGATCATCAATGGTCGTGCGGAACTGGCCGATCCGGTTGAGGCGCGCTTCGAATGACCGCCAGTTGTACCCGGTGCGCCAGTAGTTCACGAGATCGACGAGGTCGGCGAGAGGAACGCCCTGTTCCCATCGGCGAGGGCCGGGCGCGGCGCGATGGACCGTCTCGGCCTCCGGTAGCCGCGCCGCGGCCAGTCGCGCGCGCAGATCGTCGAGGTCAGCGTCAGTTGCGTGGGCTTCAAATGCTTGCACGTCGCTGGTGAGACGGGGCATGAGACCTCCTGGCCATCGTGGAACCGGCTAAGACGGTTCTAGCAGTTCTCCGAGCCACGCTGCAACCCTCTAAGGTGGTTCCATGCGTGCTGGATTTCCTGACTTCCGCCTCGGTAGCGTGCTGGCGACCAGCTTCACGGCGACTCTGACGGAGCGTCATGGCAACGCTGTGGAGCGCATTCCCACGCCGCACCGACTCATCGACTGGCTGGCAGTGAACGGCCTCGCCGTGGACTCCTGCACCGCTGCCCAGCTCGACCTCGCTCGGGAACTGAGGGAGTCGATTCACGCCGCCGCGACAGCGGCCGCGATCCAGGACGCTCTCCCTGCGTCTGCTGTCCAAGTCATCAATGACCGCAGCGCTCAGGGTCGGGCCGCGGCGATCCTGACGCCCGAGGGCAAGCGGCGATGGCGGCTCAGCTCGGCTTCCTGCGTGGAAGATGCCCTCAGCGTGATCGCCGCCGACGCGATCAACATCATCGCAGGCGAACGAGACGGAAAATTGGCCTTGTGTGCCTCGCCGACCTGCCAAGCTGCCTTCTTCGACACCAGCCAGAGCCGCACCCGCAAATGGTGCGACATGAACACGTGCGGGAATCGTCAGAAGAAAGCGCGCTTCCATGCCAACCAGCGCAAGAACCCCAGATCAGCGGAGTGATCGGCTTCTCGGGCACGTCTGATGGGAAACGAGCACTCAGCAACCGGGAAGTGATCTCCCAATCGGCCAGAAGCCCCTGGCCAGGGGCTTCTGGCGTGAACACCCCACAGACAAAATCCGTTTCCGGGCGGCTCGGGAGGGGTTGACGAGATCCCGCCGATCGAGATGGTCGGGCGGGATCCTTGTCGTTTCCTGGGGGCGTTCGGGTCTGTTCGGGGTGGTGGAGGGGGCGGGCCGCCGTGGCGGGCGTGCTGATGTGGCGTCATCCGGTGCGTCAGCGGTATGGCCGGCCTCCGTCGGTTTCCGGGGGGCCGGCCAATTCGCTGTCCGGGGATGCCGGTTGACGCGTGGCGCTGCGGGACGGACGCGGAGGGGCGGCATTCCGTCGTTGTGGTGAGGCGGTGGCGACCGGCTATTCGCGTAGGAAGGCCAGGACGGCATCGGTCTGGTTGAGGATGGCGTGGCCGGTCTCGGGCAGGAGGTTCACGGTCGCGTGGGGGACGCACTGCCGCATGCGCCGGGCGGTGCCGGCGGAGTCGAACATGGCGTCGCGGGCGCCGGCTGTCACCAGTACGGGCATGGTCAGGCGGCGCAATACGCTGTCGGGAAATACGGGCAGCCGTTCCGTGCGCGGCTTGAAGTGCGAGAAGGTCAGCATCACGTGGTCGAGGACGTGCCGGGCCTGCATGGTGTCCAGGCCGGTCACGGCTCGCGTCGAGCGGAGTGCCCCCCGGCGGCCGAAGGGGCGCAGGAGCAGGGCCTTGAACAGCCAGCCCACCTTCTGCCTCCCGACGCCGCCGGGGCACAGCAGGGCCAGGCGGGTCATCCGCTCCGGCCGGCGGGTGGCGTAGTCCAGCGCCAGCCAGCCGCCGAGGGAGGTCCCGACGACCGAGGCGCCGGCGATCCCGAGGCCGTCCAGTACCTCGTCCAGCCACCGGGCATGCGCGTCGGAGGCCAAGGGCGGGCGGGACGGCGCGCTCATGCCCGGCTCGCCGATGACGTCGAGGGCGTAGGTGCGGAAATGCCGTGACCAGGAGGCGATGTCGTCCTGCCACATCGTCGCGTTCGCCCCCGAGCCGTGCAGCAGCAGCACCGGTGGTGCGTCTTCGGGGCCGGAGACGACGGCGAAGGTCTCGCCCTCGCGGGTCGGTATCCGCACATGCTCGGCGGGGACCGGCCAGCTGCGCAGCATCTCCTGGTAGCGCCGCCGGATCTCGCGCGCGCCGGCCTCGGACTTGTAGATCGTGCTCATGAAGAGAGCACCCCCTCTATGTAGTCGAGCAGCCGGGCGGTGACGCCCAGGCCGCCCAGGACAATGATCTTCATCCGGGCCCGTTCCGCGTCGTAGGCCGTCTCGATGCGCAGCGGCTCGTCCTCCGGGCGAGGGTTGGCTGCCGCGCCCATCAGGAGGGTGGTCACGCGGTCGGCCGTCTCGGCGCTGATCGCGTCGATCTCCACGATGCTCGACACCTCGGAGTGCCGCTGTTGCCCGGCCGTCTCGCCCGGGGGTGCGGGGACCGGGCGCCCGGTGAACGCTTCCAGGTCCTCGTGCGCGATCCGGTACTGCTTGCCGATGCGGACCGCGGGGAGCCGTCCGTCCCGCACATAGGTGCGGATGGTGCGGACGTGCAGCCCCAGGCGCTCGGCGACTTGTTCCACGGAGTAGAAGCGTTCGTTCACGAGACTACTCTAACCGTCCCTATTGGGGGGTGGAATAGGGAAGATTGGGGAAGGGTGGGGAAGTCTGAGGAGGGATGGTGGGGGAAGGGTCAGCGGGTGAAGGTGCGTGAGGTGAGGCGGACGCCGTGTTTGGCCAGGTAGGCGAGGGGGTTGATGTCCGTGCCGTAGCGGCGGCTCTTGCGCACCTCGAAGTGGAGGTGGGGGCCGGTGGCGCGGCCGGTGGCGCCGCTGTAGCCGAGGCGGGTGCGGGCGCGGACCTTCTGGCCGGGGCGGACGGTGATGCGGGAGAGGTGGCCGAAGAGGGTGTAGCGGCCGTCCTTCATCCGGATCGTCACGGCCTTCCCGTAGGCGCCTGATCTCCTGGCGAGGACGACGGTGCCCGATCCCACGGATCTGACCCGGGTGCCGGGGCGGACGGCCAGGTCGATGCCGGTGTGGTGGCCGGCGCGCCAGGTGCCGCGGATGCCGTAGGGGGCGCTGATGCGGTGGTGGGTGGTAGTGGGGTGGGTCCAGGTGCCGACGGGGGAGGCGGGGGCGGCGTGGGCCACCTGGGAGGCCGTCAGGGTGAGGACGGAGCCCACGGCCGCCGTGGCTATGGCGTGGAGCAGCATTCTGCGAAGCGGGGGGCGTTTGCGGAATGTGGTCATAGTGGTGAGCCCACGCCTTGTGACGGGTGGTCGCATCCCGGGGCGGGGCCACGGGCCGCCGAACGGGTGGAGGTTGGCGCGGAGGAGGGGCCTTGCCGGTCCGGGCGTCCGGACGGGTGAGGGGTCAGACCACCAGGCGCTCGACCGCCTTGACGACTTCGCCGGCGCCGTCCTCGGCGGCGAGGCGGCGGGCGGCCTCGGTGGCCTGGTCGCGGCGGGCGGGGGAGGTGACGGCCTGGGTGACGGCGTCGGCCAGGCGGGCGACGCCGTTGTCGGCGGACAGGTCGGCGAACGGGACCGGGGCGGTGGCCGCGCCCAGGGAGGCCAGGCGGGCGGCCCAGAAGGGCTGGTCGGCGGTGACCGGGACCGGGACGGTGGGGGCGCCCGCGCACAGTCCCGCGGCGGTGGTGCCGGCGCCGCAGTGGTGCACCACGGCGGACATCCGGGGGAAGAGGAGGGCGTGCGGGACGTCGCCGAGGGTGAGGAGGTCGGCGTGCTCGGGTGCTGTGTGCCGGGTGGTCAGGCCCGCCCAGCCGGACTGGAGGATGCCGCGGACCTTGGCGCGGCGCAGGGCGGCTGCCGCGAGGGTGCTCAGGCGCTCGCCGTCGCCGCCCGCCATGCTGCCGAAGCCGAGGAAGACCGGGGGCGGGCCCGCGGCGAGGAAGTCCTCGACGATGTCGGGGAGTTGGGCGTCCGGTGCGTGCCAGGGCCACCAGTTTCCGACGACGTCCAGGCCGGTGCGCCAGTCCGCGGGGCGGGGCAGCAGGACCTCGCTGAAGCCGTGCAGGACCGGCCGGCCGGCGGCTTCGGTGCGGCGGCGGACCGTACGGGGGGTGGCGGGCGGCAGACCGAGGCGGGCCCGGAGGTCGCGGGTCGCGTCCGCGTAGAGGCGGTCGATGATGCGGAGCGAGAGGCGGCCGGCGGCGCGGTTGCCCCAACGGCCCAGTGAGCGGCCACCGCTGACGACCGGGGCGAAGTCGCCGGTGGGGGCGCTGGGGACGAGGGGCAGGTCCAGGGACGGGATGTGCAGCGCCTCGGCGAGGTGGTGGCCGAGTGGTGCGGTGGTGGCGGAGAGCAGGAGGAGGCCGGTGTCCTCGTGGGCCGCCTCGGCGATCCCGCCGCCCAGTTCCTTGATGAAGGCGGCGGCCTGGCGCATGAGGGCGCGCTTGTCGCCTGGGGCGGCGGTCGGTGCCTGGCCGGGGCGGCGGGTGCGGGGGTCGGCCGGCAGCCGGCGGAACTCCAGGCCGGCGGCCTGGACGAGGGAGGCGTAGGTGTCGTGCGTGGCGAGCGCGACCTCGTGGCCGGCGTCGCGGAGCCGGGCGCCCAGGCCGGTGTACGGGGCGACATCGCCGTACGAACCGGCGGCGGTGATCAGGATCTTCGTCATGGGGCGGTCCGCTTTCGCTTCGCTTCGGGCAGGGGAGGGCGGCCAGAGGGAGGAAGGGAGGGGAGGCGGGGGGAGGGAATACGCGTTCGGCGGTGGGTGGGGGTGCCCGTGCCGTGTTCAGGACTCGTGCAGGCTCGTTCAGCCGTGCGCAGGCTCGGTTCAGGCGTGGTCGGCCGGAGAGCGGCGTACGGCGTTGGCGTGTACGGCGGTGCGCAGGTACGGGGCGAGGCCGGGCCGTTGCTCGGTGGGCGGGACGGCCAGGGCGAAGGCGCGGGGATCGGTGACGAAGCCGTCGGCGATCCGGCCGTGTACGTCGGTGGGGCACGGGGTGAACCAGCGGGCGATGTGCTGCCGGTGTTCCTCGGCGAGGTCCATGGCGCGCTCGCCGTCCGCCGGTTCCCCGGCGTCGAAGGCTGCGGTCAGCCGCAGGCGCCAGTCGGCGGCCTCGGCCATGAGCTTCGCCCAGTCCTCCTTGGAGTGCCCGGCGGCCCGTGCCATCGACCGCTGGTAGCTCTCGCGGTGCTGCCACTTCAGATGGGCCTGGGTGGCGTAGGTGAGGTCGAAGGTCACCTCCCCGAAGACCTCGAACCGCTCCTCGGGTGACAGCGCCACACCGGTCCGCTGGACCTCCATGGCCTGCTCGGCGACCTCGACCAGCCGCTGGAGCTTGCTGATCCGGTCGTTGAGGAGGCGGTGCCGGGCGTGGAGGTGATCGAGGGCGTTGGCCTGGGGGTCCTCCAGGATCGTGGCGATCTCGTCGAGGGGGAAGCCGAGCTCCCGGTAGAAGAGGATCTGCTGGAGCCGGGAGAGGTCGGCATCGCTGTAGAGGCGGTATCCGGCGGGGCTGCGGTCGCCGGGGGAGAGCAGGCCGGCCTTGTCGTAGTGGTGCAAGGTCCGCACCGTGATCCCCGCGAAGCCGGAGACCTGCCCGACCGAGTAGCTCATCGCAGCGCCTTTCGTCCCGTCCTGTCCGGCCGTCGTGTCCGGTCGGCCCGTCCCCCCTTCCGGCCGGTGGTGTCACCGGTGGCGGGGCGGGCCGTTCGTCAGGCTGGGGCCTGACGTGGCGTGGGGGTCAAGCGCGGCCGGTACGGGCGGAGGGCCGTGGCGGGGCGAGCAGACGGGAGCCCGCCCCTGCCACGCTCAGCTGTCCGGATACCGGTCCTGGAGCACCGAGTTCACCAGCGCCTGGACGTCCTCCCGGTCGAGCCCCTCCGTGCGGGCCCGGTCCATCCAGGAGCGGAGCTCCTCGCGCAGCAGGGCGTCCGCCGCGGACTCGGGGCGGGCGAGCGTACGGCTGACGAAGGTGCCGAGACCGGGGCGGGGTTCGACCAGGCCCTCGCGCTCCAGTTCGCGGTACGCCTTGAGGGTCGTATTGGGGTTGACCTTGGTCGTGGCGGCGACCTGCGCGGCGGTCGGCAGGCGGTCGCCCTCCACCAGGATGCCCAACCGCAGTGCCTGCTGGACCTGTTGGACGATCTGGAGGTAGGTGGCGACGCCGCTCCGCCGGTCGATTCGGAACTCGACGACGCTCACCACCTCTCTGCTTCTTCCGCCTGTCGCGCCCTGGGCGCCGCCGGGGCCGCGCGGCCCGACCGCTTGATGATCGGGCCGGCCGTGCCGGGTGTCAAAGCGCCGCCCGGGGTGTGCCGCGTACGGGCGGAACCCGCAGGCCGGCGCCCGCACCGTCCGTCGTGCGCCACGCCGTTCAGAGGGGCCGCCGGTGCGCCCGCCACACCACGAACGTGAGCACGACGGCGGCCAGCGCCAGCAGAATTCCCGCACCCAGCCACTGCATCCCCGCCATCTGCCCGTAGTCGAAGTACTGGGTCACCCGGTTGACGATGCCCAGCTTGGCCCGGCAGGACTCGGCGTCGCCGTGGACGCAGGTGCCGTAGCCGTAGAGCTTGCCGTCCGCGGTGGACACCCAGTCGTCGATCCGTACGGCATCGGGCGGCAGGTCGGGGCCGTCGCCGTCGTAGCGGTAGCTGACGCTGCGCAGGGTGCCCAGGCGGCCGATCAGCAGCTCGGACCAGATCAGGGACGTGACCAGGGCGAAGACGGCCGTGGCCGCCATGGCCCGTACCACTCGCTTGACCAGCATGCCGAGGGCGATACCGCAGACGGTCAGGAACAGGGTCCAGGCGACGGGGACGGGGCCGGTGCTCTCGAAGGCCCCGCCCGTCAGCCAGTCGCCGCCCATGGCCAGGGTGTGCGCCGGCGTCCACAGCCAGGTGAAGGCGGCCGACAGCAGGGCGGTGCACAGCACCGCGACGGTCAGCGGCAGGGCGAGGGTGGCGGCAACCCAGCGGCCGCGGCTCACCGACTGGGTGCTGACCAGCTTGATGGTGCCGTGCTCCTGCTCGCCGGCGATGAGCGGAGCGCCCAGGAAGACGCCGATGATGACGGGCAGGAACTCCAGCAGCTGGGAGCCGCTGAGGAACAGCCGGCCGTAGGCGTTCTGGAAGTCGTTGCCCAGCCGGCCCTCGGTGTCGGGGGTGGTTCCCCGGGCGTGCAGGAAGTCCATCAGGCCGATGCGCTGGTAGGCGAAGGCCGCGCAGCCCACGACGGTGACCAGCAGGGCGAGGCGCAGGAAGGTGCGGTGCCGGCGCCAGACCAGCCAGGGCAGGCCGTGCAGCAGTTCACGGCGGGCGGCGGGGCCGCTGCCGGGGGCATCGCCGGGCTCCGCCGCGTTCGCCACCTCGGCGCCGGCGGTGCTCGTCCTGGTCACGCGGCCGCCTCCCGCGGTCCGCCGACACGGGCCTCGTCCGCGATCAGAGTGGGCGCTTCGGGCGACCGCAGATAGGCCAGCAGGACCTCCTCCAGGCTCGGCACCAGCACCTCCCAGCTGTCGGAGACCGGGCCGTGGGGCCGGACCAGGGCGTTGAACTGCCGTCCGGTGACCCGGGCTTCGACCACGGTGTGCCGGCGTCGCAGCTCCTCGGGCACCCCGTCGTCGCCCTCGGCCACACCCGTCACCAGCAGGTGCGCGGGCACCAGCTCCTCGGTCTGGCCGGCCATCCGCAGCCGCCCCTCGGTGAGGACGAGGAGGTAGTCACACATGACCTCCATCTCGGCGAGCATGTGGGAGGACATCAGGACCGTCGTGCCGTGCTCGGCGGCCTCGGCCATCAGCAGCCCCGACAGCTCGTGCCGGGCGAGCGGGTCGAGGTCGGACATCGGCTCGTCGAGCATCAGCAGCTCGGGCCGCTTGCCGAAGGCGAGGGCGAAGGCGACGCGGGTGCGCTGGCCGCCGGAGAGGGTGCCGATCCGGGCGGTGAGCGGCACCTTTCCGGACCGTACGATCCGCTCGGCGAGCGCCTGGTCCCAGCGCGGGTTGAGCTCCTTGCCGAGCCGCAGGGTCTCGGCCACGGTGAAGCGCGGGTAGAGGGGCTTGTCCTGCGCGAGGAAGGCGATCCGCTCCAGGGCGGCCGGGTCGGAGACCGGGACGCCGAACAGCTTCAGCGTCCCGGTGGTCGGCTGCACCAGCCGGGTCGCGGTGCCCAGGAATGTGCTTTTGCCGGCGCCGTTGGGTCCGACGAGTGCGCAGATGTGGCCGGCGGGGAGCCGGAAGGAGCAGTCCCGCAGTGCCCAGCCGCGACGGTACTTCTTCCCCAGTCCTTCGGCCTCGATGGCCCATGGGCTCGGCTCGCTCACCTGGATCCCCCCTTTAGCTAGTTGATTAGTGGAATGAGTATGCGGAGCGGCCCTCGGGCGTGTCAACAAAACGGGCCCCGGCCGACGGGGCCGCGGGGCCGCCCGCCGGCCGGGCCGAGGGCGCCGCCGTCCTCTCAGGCGTCCGCCACCAGCGACTTCGCCATGCACCGGCTTTCGTCGTAGGTCCGGTACAGACCGAATTTCTCGACCAGCACATAGCCGCTGGAGGCGTACAGTTCCAGCGCTTCGGGCTGCTCGGTGCCGGTCTCCAGCACCATGCGGGAGCGCCCCGCGGCGCGTGCGTCCGCTTCCAGGGCGGCCAGGATCTGCCGGGCCAGCCCCCGCCCGCGCGCCTCCGGGACCACGAACATCCGCTTGATCTCGGCGTCGCCGACCGCGTACCCCTCCGCCGTGGCCTCCTGGCGGCGCCATCCGCCGGTGGCCAGCGGGCGGGCGCCCTCGTAGGCGATCAGATACGTACCGTGCGGAGGGGTGAACATCTCCGGGTCCAGCGGCGTCATGTCGCCGTCGCCGTAGCGCCGGACGTACTCCTGCTGGACCAGCGCATCGAGCGTGACCGCGTCGGGGTGGTCGTAGCGGACGGGGCGTATCTCCATTCCGGAAATCGTACGGGTGAGCGGGTGCCCGGCGCGACGAGGTCCCGGGGATGGGTATCGTGCCGGGATGCTCACCGTGACCTCTGTGAATGTGAATGGACTGCGCGCCGCGGCCAAGAAGGGCTTCGTCCCGTGGCTGGCGGGGACCGCGGCCGATGTGCTGTGCCTCCAGGAGGTACGGGCCGAGACGGCTCAGCTCCCGGAGGAGGTGCGGGAGCCCGCCGGATGGCACACCGTGCATGCCCCGGCGGCGGCCAAAGGGCGGGCCGGGGTCTCGCTCTACACCCGGCGGGAGCCGGAGCGGGTGCAGGTGGGCTTCGGGTCGGCGGAGTTCGATGGCAGTGGGCGGTATGTGGAGGCGGACCTGCCCGGTGTGACCGTGGCCAGCCTCTATCTGCCCTCCGGTGAGGTCGGTACGGAGCGGCAGGACGAGAAGGAACGCTTCATGGCGGAGTTCCTGCCCTACCTCGTCGAGCTGCGGAAGCGGTCCGCCGCGGACGGCCGTGAGGTGGTGGTGTGCGGCGACTGGAACATCGCCCACCAGGAGGCCGACCTGAAGAACTGGAAGGCCAACCAGAAGAAGTCCGGCTTCCTCCCGGAGGAGCGTGGCTGGCTGAGCGATGTCCTCGACGAGACCCGTGGCGGTTACGTGGACGTGGTCCGCGGCCTGCACCCGGACACCGAGGGCCCGTACTCGTGGTGGTCCTACCGGGGCCGCGCCTTCGACAACGACGCGGGATGGCGCATCGACTACGCCATGACCACCCCCGGTCTGGCGCAGCGTGCGGTGAAGGCGTTCGTGGAGCGGGCGGCCAGTTATGACCAGCGGTGGAGCGATCACGCGCCCGTGACCGTGGTGTTCGACCTGTAGGACTGCGGGCGAAGAGTAAGGCTGCGGACGACCCGCACGGCGCCGCTGGTGAAGGACTGGTGAGGAACGGATTTCCTGCGGGTCCCGCACGGTGGGCGTAGGTGGCACACGCCCACCGGATGCCCTGGCGTGCATCGCCGTGTACATGACGCGGCTGTGGTTTGCCGCTGTTCAGGGGGTCTTTTCTTCATGCGTTCGGCAACCGTAATTCTGCTGCTTGCCGCCCTGCTCGGGGCCGCACCGGCCACGGCCGCGTATGCGGCGCCGTCGAACGACTCGGTCTCGTACGTCGCGTACGGGCGGGGCGGGAGCGACAGTCACAGTGCTCCCCGTGGCCGTCACGGCGATCTCGGCAGCGCCGGCGTCAGCAAGGTGGAACTCGCCTACAAGAGCCGCAGCATAGGGACGCACAGTCGCTCCAACAGCCTGAAGGAGCCGTGGGAGGTGGTCCTTGTCCTCGTCGTCTTCCTCGGCTTTTTCGGGTACGTGGGCTACCGCGGCGTCAAGAAGGTGCAAGGGTTCTTCCGGCGGGACGCCTGACGCCTGGCGCCCGGGAAGTGCTCGCAGGTGCGTATGCCGGGACGCACCCGGCGTGGTGACCGTCGCCTTCGACCGCCAGGCCGGGCGCCGCCGCGCTCCGGGGATGGCGCCCGAACGCCGAACGGCCCGCCGGGTATCCGGCGGACCGTCACACGGGGTGGGGCTGTTTCGTCAGTGGCGGGTGAAGATCATGAGACCGCCGTTGTCGGGACGCTCGATGTAACCCTTGGCCGCCCAGTTGATGAAGCCGCCGTCGCCCTTGTTCGTGAACTCGCCGTCCTCGAACACCCAGATGCCGTAGGTGACACCGTCGTAGGTGGTGGTGGCGAACGTCTTCACGCCGTTGAGGTGCTCCTCATACGGCTGCTGGAGGTTGTGGACCATGACGTTGTGGTTCCCGCCGGCCGCGTAGAACGCCGACTCCATGAGGCCCTTGACGAAGCCTTCGCGGTTCTGGGCGGTCTTGATCGACGCCTCGATCTTGTTGGCGATGCCGAGAACGTCGACGTTGACGTTCAGGCTCGCGCCGACGCTGCCCGTCGGGCCGCCCTTGGCCGCCGCGGCGGCAGCCGCCGGCGCGGCCGAAGCCGTCGCCGGGAACGCCACGGCAGTGCCGCACAGCGCCGCGCACAGTGCCGCCGCGGCAACGCTCTTCTTCACAATGTTCTTGGTGGACATGGTTCTCCTCCATGTGTACGGATGGCAGTCCTCTCTGCTCCCCGAAACGGGTCTCGGGGAGCAGAGAGCCGGCCAGGGCAGCCGCCAGGGGAATTACGGCTGCGACCGGCACAGGAACGATGTTTCGCGGCGCCGCTCATGAACCGCTCACGCTGTGGTCACGTACTTCGCAGGCGGTCCGCACATTTCACTGACTCTTCGTCAACTCATGCACTGTGTCCACATAGTGAGAGCGGGTGAGTGAAACGGAACCCGGCCTTCCCTCCCGCGGTCTTTGCAGGGAAAAGGGCGGTTTGCTGTGGGCACATTCGGCGGCATGAACTCGAGGTCACAATGGTTCAGTTGCGGCTACTAGGGCCGGTTGAAATTGAAGTGAACAATGGGCGACTGCTGAGCCTGGGAGCGGGCCGATTGCGCACCGTGGCCGCGATTTTGATCAGCGAGGTCAATCAGGTGATCCCGGTGAGCAGAATGATCGATCTGGCGTGGGACGCGGATCCGCCGGCCAGAGCGAGAGGCGTGGTCCACAATCATGTCCATCGTTTGCGGCAGTTGCTGGCCGGCCAAGCCGAAATTGTCACCCGCGGCCGGGGATATGTGCTGATCGCCGATCCGTGGGCGGTGGATGCCAACCGGTTCCAGAGCCTGGTGTCCGGCGCCCGCGAGGCCGAGCCGCGGACCGCCGTCGCCAAGCTGCGCCAGGCTCTCGGTCTGTGGCGTGGCGAGGTGCTGGCGGATGTGCCCGGCGACCGGGTACGGCGGACGCTGGGAGTGGGCCTGACCCAGGCGAGGGTGGCGGCGCTCCAGGAGCTCGGCGAAAGGCTGTTGCTGCTCGGCCGTTACGGGGAGCTGATCACGGAGCTGACCGGCTGGCTCGCGGAGCATCCGCTGCACGAGGAACTGACCGCGCTGCTGATGCGGGCGCTCCAGGCGAGCGGCAGGCAGGCCGAGGCCCTCGATCACTTCCACCGGACCAGGCGGCATCTGAAGGGCCAGCTGGGCATCGATCCCGGCCCGGCGCTCAGCGAGACGTATCTCGCGGTGCTCGGCGGGAAGCCCGCGGTCGCGCCGCACTTCCCCGACCGCCGGTCGGCCGGCCCCGGCCCCGCCGCTCCGTACGTTCCCGACCGCCCGCCGGCACCACTGCCTTCCGTCGCTCAACTCCCGCCCCGCATACCGGACTTCTGCGGCCGCGCGCGGGAGATCGCCGCGCTGGACCAGAACCTGGACCGGGTGCCGAGGCCGGACTGTGTGGTGCTCGCGGGCGGGGGAGGGGCCGGCAAGACCACGCTGGCGGTGCACTGGGCCCACCGCCTCAAGACCGAGTTCCCCGACGGGCAGCTCTTCGTCGACCTGCGGGGTTTCGAGCGCCCCCCGATGCGCCCGGGAACCGTTCTGGGGATGTTCCTCCAGGCGCTGGGGGTGCCGGACGAGAAGATCCCCGACCCCGTGACGGAGCGCTCGGCGCTGTACCGCTCACTGCTCGCGGGACGGCGGATGCTCGTGGTGCTGGACAACGCCGGCACCGCCGAACAGGTGCGCCCCCTCCTGCCCGCGACACCGGGCGCACTGGCCGTGGTGACCAGCCGAAGGCGACTGAGCGGACTGATGATCCGCGACGGGGCGGCGCTGGTCACGGTGGGGCCGTTGCCCGCGGACGAAGCTCTGGAGCTGCTGGGAACCGCGCTGGGGCGGCAGCGCATCGCGGCGGAGGGAGCCGCTGCCAGGGAGCTCGTCGAGCGGTGCGACCGGCTGCCGCTGGCGCTGCGGATCGCCGCCGCACGGCTGATGGCACACGCCGGCTGGTCGCTGGCGGACTGGACGAAGAAGCTGGCCGATGAGAGCCACCGGCTGTGTGAGCTGTCCGCGGCCGATCCGGACCTGTCCATGGAAGCCGGCCTCTATCTCAGCTATCGCGCGCTGTCGAGCGGTGCCGCGCGGCTGTTCCGCCTCCTCGGGCTCGTCCCCCGCCCGGATGTGGAGGTCCACGCCGCCGCGGCCCTGGCCGGACGCGATCTGGAGCGCACCCGCCGTTATCTCGCCGAGCTGTGTGAGGCGCACCTTTTCGAAGAGCAGGCCGGGGGGCACTTCGCGCGGACCGAGCTGGTGCGCATCTACGCCGCCAAGCTCGTCGCGTCCGAGGAGACGCCGGGCGACCGGGAGCTCGCCCGGCAGCGGTTGCTCGCCCACACCGCACGGTCCCGGCTGCGGCCCGGCTGAGCCACCGCCGCCCGGCGGCCCCCGCTCACTCCTCCGCCTGCCCCTGCTCCCGCAGCCACTCCGCCAGCTCCGCCCGCACGCGGCGGTCCACGGCCATGGAGAGTTCGGCCTCGACCACGCCCTTGGAGAGCGGGCGGAGCTTTTCGATGGTCTCGGCGATGTGATCGACCTCGTGGGGGCCGGGGGGCTCGCCCGCCGAGGCGCGTGCGAGGACCTCGGAGAGGACGTGGGTGCGGATGAGGGTGGTGAAGATGCCGGCGAGGGCGTCGGCGTGGACGCGTACCTGGCGGCCGGCTTCGAGGACGTCGGCCAACGGGACGCCTCTGCTGACGAGTTCGGTCGAGGCGTCCAGCAGGCGGCGGCTGATGTGGACGAACTCGTCGCCGTCGACGGCGAGATAGCCGATGTCCAAGGACGCGGTGAGGTTCTCGGCGGTGATGTCCTCGCTGAAGTGGTCGGCGAGTTCCTCGGGGGTCAGGCGGACGGGCGTTTCCTCGGACCAGGGCGGGAGGAGGGGGTTCTCCAGGCCGAGGAGTTCGCCCACGTCGCGGCCGGTGTCGAAGGCCGAGAGGAGTTCCCCGATGCCGCCGAGGGTGTGGCCGCGCTCCAGGAGGGCGCCGATGGTGCGCAGCCGGGCGAGATGGTGCTCGTTGTACCAGGCGATCCGGCCCTCGCGGCGCGGCGGCGGGATGAGCTTGCGCTCGCGGTAGAAGCGCAGCGTACGGACCGTGATGCCGGCTTCCCTGGCCAGGTCGGCCATGCGGAATTCGCGTGCCGGGGGCGGTGCCGCGGGTTCTCTGCGCGCGTCCTGGGGGCTTTCGTTCGCTGCCACGGGCCCAGCCTATGCCGGGGGTACGACGCGGGGGCCGGGATGTGACCGGCGGTAACTCCTGCTGTCCGCCCCCTACCGCTCGGTACGTGGCTGCCCTACTCTCCAACTGTGCCAGTGATTGCTGGCGCGATGGGGGCGGTCGTGGTGGCGGACGTCGCGGCCCCGAAGATGGCAGTGGAGTACGTCGAACTCGGGAGGCGGCTAAATGGCCGAGCGCGAGCGCAGGCATGTGCGGGTTGCGGTGATCGGATCGGGGTTCGGTGGTCTCGGCGCGGCCGTCCGGCTGCGGCGCCAGGGGATCACCGACTTCGTGGTCCTGGAGCGGGCCGGTGCGGTGGGCGGCACCTGGCGCGACAACAGCTATCCGGGGTGCGCGTGCGATGTGCCCTCGCACCTGTACTCCTTCTCCTTCGCGCCCAACCCGGAGTGGCCGCGGAACTTCTCCGGGCAGCCGCACATCCGTGCCTACCTGGAACGGGTCGCCGACACCTTCGGACTGCGTCCGCACCTGCGTCTCGACTCGGAGGTGCAGAGCCTGCGCTGGGACGCGGAGGCGCTGCACTGGGAGGTGGAGACGGCCGGCGGGCCGCTGACCGCGGATGTCGTGGTGTCCGCGACCGGGCCGCTGTCGGATCCCAAGATCCCCGGCATACCGGGGCTGGACACCTTCCCCGGCAAGGTCTCGCACTCCGCCCGCTGGGACCACGACTACGACCTGCGCGGCAAGCGCGTCGCCATGATCGGTACGGGTGCCTCGGCGATTCAGATCGTGCCGGCCATCCAGCCGGACGTGGAGCGCCTCACGCTCTTCCAGCGCACCCCGCCCTGGGTGCTGCCCCGCGCCGACCGCAAGATCAGCGCGGCCGAGAAGTGGCTGCACACCAAGCTCCCGGCGACCCGGGCCGCGCGCCGGGGGCTGCTGTGGGGCATCCGCGAGCTCCAGGTCAGCGCCTTCACCAAGCGCCCCAATGAGCTGGGTCTGCTCGAATTCCTGGCCAAAAACCATATGAAGAAGGCCGTCAAGGACCCGGTGCTGCGGGCCGCGCTCACTCCCGACTACCGCATCGGCTGCAAGCGGATCCTGCTCTCCAACACCTATTACCCGGCCCTGGCGCAGCCCAATGTGGATCTGGTCGCCGCCGGGCTGAAAGAGGTCCGCGGCAGCACGCTCGTGGGGTCCGACGGGAGTGAGGTGGAGGCGGACGCGATCGTCTTCGGCACCGGGTTCCATGTGACGGACATGCCGATCGCCCAGCGGGTCACCGGCGCCCACGGCACGACGCTCGCCGAGGAGTGGAAGGACGGCATGGAGGCGCTGCGCGGCACCAGCGCGGCCGGCTTCCCCAACTTCCTCACCCTCATCGGGCCCAACACCGGCCTCGGGAACAGCTCGATGATCCTGATGATCGAGGCGCAGCTGAACTATCTGGCCGACTTCATGCGCCAGCTGGACGTCCTCGGCGGGAAGATCGCGCTCGACGCCCGGCCGTCCGCCGTACAGGACTGGAACCGCGGGATCCAGCAGCGGATGACCCGCACGGTGTGGAACATCGGTGGCTGCGACAGCTGGTATCTGGACGCCAACGGCCGCAACACCACCGTCTGGCCCGGCACGACCGGGGAGTTCAAGAAGGTCACCCGGCAGGTCGACCTCGCGGAGTACGAGGTGCTGCGGCCACCGGCCGGCCGGCCCGCGGACCGGTCCGCCGGCACGCACACGGAGGTGGCCGCATGAGTCGCCGTCCCGGACACGTCACCACCGGCCCGTACGCCCCGCCGGTGCCGCGTACGACGCTGACCGTCACCTCGGCCGACGGCGCCCGGCTGTACGCCGAGGTCCACGGGCCCGAGGACGCCCCGGCCGTCGTCCTGGCGCACGGCTGGACCTGCTCGACCGCCTTCTGGGCCCCGGTCGTCCGCGAGCTGGCCGCCGGCCACAAGGTCGTCCTCTACGACCAGCGCGGCCACGGCCGCAGCCCCGCCGCCGGTCCGGCCGGCCACAGCACCCATGCGCTCGCCGACGACCTGGTGGCCGTACTGGAGGCCACCCTGCGGCCGGGTGAACGCGCCGTGGTCGGCGGCCACTCCATGGGAGGTATGACGCTCATGGCCGCCGCCGACCGGCCGCAGCTGCGCGAGCGGGCCGCCGCCGCGTTGCTGTGCAGCACCGGCAGCGCCGAACTGCCCGCCGAATCAAGGGTGTTCCCGCTGCGCAGCCCGCAGGGCCGCCGCCGTGCGCACCGGCTGATGCTGCACTCACGGATGCCGCTCGGCCCCGTGTCGCCGCTCGCCAAGAGCGCCCTGCGGTACGCCACCATGGGCCCCGGCGCCACCGCCGAGCAGATCGAGGCCTGTGCGCGCATCGTGCACGCCTGCCCGCCCGGGGTACGGGCCCGCTGGGGCAAGGTGCTGGCCGGCCTCGAACTGACCGGCGGCGCCGCCAGGTTGGAGCTGCCGACCGCGGTCATCGCCGGCACCGCCGACCGGCTCACCCCGGTGGTGCACGCCCGCAGGCTGGCCTCCGTCCTCCCCGACTGCCGCGGTCTGACCGAGCTGCCGGGTCTGGGACATATGACGCCGATCGAGGACGCCGTCGCCGTCGCCGGCCGGCTGCGCGAGCTCGTCGAGGATCATCTGCGGGCGACGGAAACCGGCACCGAGGTCCCGGCGGCCGACGGGATCACCGAAGCCCCCCGCGCCCCGCGGCAGAAGAAGGAGAAGATGGCATGAGCGCGAGCAGGAATCTGGAGGGCCAGGTCGTCGTCGTGACCGGTGCGGCCCGTGGGGTCGGGGCGCTGCTGGCCCGGAAGCTGTCGGCGCGCGGGGCGACGCTGGCGCTGGTCGGCCTGGAGCCGGACGAACTGCGCGGCGTCGCGGCCTCGCTGCACGGCCCGGCGCACCACTGGCATGCCGATGTCACCGACCACGAGGCGATGGCCCGGGTGGCGGGCGAGGTCAAGGACCGCTTCGGGAAGGTCGATGTGGTCGTCGCCAACGCCGGGGTGGCGACCGGCGGCCCGTTCGCCGACTCCGACCCGGTCTCCTGGAGGCGGGTCATCGAGGTCAACCTCATCGGCGGCGCGGTCACCGGCCGCGCCTTCCTGCCCGCCTTGACGGCCTCCCGCGGGTACTTCCTCCAGATCGCCTCGCTGGCCGCGATCACCCCGGCCCCGATGATGACCGCCTACTGCGCCTCCAAGTCGGGCGTCGAGGCGTTCGCGCACAGCCTGCGGGCCGAGGTCGGCTACAAGGGTGTACGGGTCGGCGTCGGCTATCTGAGCTGGACCGACACCGACATGGTGCGCGGCGCGGACCAGGACGACATCATGCGCGAGCTGCGCTCCCGGCTGCCCTGGCCGTCGAACAAGACCTATCCGCTGGGCCCCGCCGTCGACCGGATCGTCGCGGGCATCGAGCGCCGTTCCGCGCATGTCTACGGGCAGTGGTGGCTGCGCGGGATGCAGTCGCTCCGCGGGTATCTGCCCTCGCTCATCGGGTCGGTGGGCCGGCGGGAGATGCGGCGGTTCGGGGACCGGCTGGACGGGATGCGGGTCGGGCTGGTGGGCGCGGGCGGTGAGGCGGACGAGAAGGCGCGGGCGGACCGGTGAACGGGCGGCGGGCGGCCTGAAGGGCCTCTGAGCTGGCCCTGAGCGGTTCGCGGGCGGTTCGGGAGCGGCCTTGCGCCTCACGGAGCGTAGTCATCCGTGATCGAAATGCGAGCAATGTCCGGGCGTGTCACGCTGAACGGGGCCCAACCCCCCTACACCCCACTAGGAGTGAACAGCATGGGCATCAAGGACCAGTTCCAGGACAAGGCCAACGAGCTCAAGAACCAGGCGCACAAGGCCGCGGGCGACGCCCGCGAGCAGGGTCAGGAGCGCGGCGGTCAGCGTCAGGACCAGGAGCGCGGCGGTCAGCGCCCGGACCAGGACCGCGACCGTCGCCAGGGCGGCCAGGAGCGTGGCCAGCAGCCGCGTGAGCGTGGCCAGCAGGGCAACCGCCCCGCCCAGGACGCGATGGACGCCGCCGAGGGCCGCTCCCAGAGCTGACGTGGCTTGTCCTGAACAACACGCGTGACGGCGTACGCGTCATGCGTGAAGGGGCGCACCCGGTCGACCGGGTGCGCCCCACCCGTTTTGCCGTGTGTCCCGGCGCCGCGCCACTACCGCTCGCTGGGCTGCATCAAGCTGAGCCCGGCCCACATCAAGAACCTCTTCGCCAAGGCCGAGCAGTACGGCTGGCCGACGCAGCTCAAGGTCACCAGCTGAACCTGCGGCGCCGGCCGGCCTCGTAGCGTGACCTGACCGGGCCGGCAGTCCCGTCGTGACCTGACCGGGCCGTGGTCCCGCCGTGACCTGACCGGGCCGTGGTCCCGCCGTGACCTGACCGGGCTGTGGTCCCGCCGCAACTCGGCCGATCCGGTGGCCCGTTCAGGCCCCGGCCGCCTCCGCCGTGCCGTCGCTCCGCGGTGGCAGCGCGGGCCGCCGCCGGTCCGGTGCGTCCGACAGGTCCGGAGGCGTCGCCGCCGGATGCCGCTCCAGCAGCTCCAGCACCGTCCGTACCGCGACGCCCAGTTGGGGGTGCCGGCCCTCGGCCCAGTGCAGCGGGGAGCGCAGCGCCTCGATGTCGACCTCGACGCCGTGGTTCTCCACGCCCCAGCCGTAGAGCCGGAACCATGCGGCGTTCATCGGGACGGTGATCGCGGTGCCGTCGGCGAGCCGGTGCCGGCCGGTCATCCCGACCACCCCGCCCCAGGTGCGCATGCCGACCACCGGCCCCAGGCCCAGCAGTTTGAAGGCCGCGGTGATCATGTCGCCGTCGGACGAGGTCATCTCGTCGGCGACCGCCACGACCGGGCCGCGCGGCGCATTGCTGGTGTACGAGACGGGCTCGGCATCGCGGGTCAGGTCCCAGCCCATGATGGTGCGGGTCAGTTTCTCGATCACCAGCTCGGAGATGTTGCCGCCCGCGTTGCCCCGTACGTCCACGATCAGCGCGGGCCGGGAGACCTCCATCCGCAGATCGCGGTTGAACTGCGCCCAGCCGGAGCCGCCCATGTCGGGGATGTGCAGATAGCCGCACCTGCCGTCGCTCAGCTTCCGCACCACCGCCCGTCGTTTGGCCACCCAGTCCTGGTAGCGCAGCGGCCGCTCGTCGACCAGTGGGACCACCGCGACCCGGCGGGGCGGGCCGTCGCCCTCCGGCGGGGAGAAGGTGAGCTCCACGGTCGTGCCGCCGGCCGCGGCGAGCAGTGGATACGGGCCGGTCACCGGGTCCACCCGGCGGCCGTCGACATGGGTGAGCGCCGCCCCCTCGCGGATGCCCGTACCGGCCAGCGGGGAGCGGGCCTTGGAGTCCGAGGACTCGCCGGGCAGGATCCGGGTGACCGCCCACCGGCCGTCCCGGCAGGCGAGGTTGGCGCCGAGCAGCCCCATGGCGCGCTGGTAGTGCGGCGGTCCCTCGTTGCGCCGGGCGCCGACGACATAGGCGTGCGAGGTCCCCAGTTCGCCCATCACCTCGCGCAGCAGATCGGCGAACTCGTCCGGGGAGGCGACCCGGTCCAGCAGCGGCCGGTACTGCGCCAGCACCGCGTCCCAGTCGATGCCGCACATCTGCGGCTCCCAGAAGTACGCCCGGGTGATCCGGCCCGCCTCCTCGAACGCCTGGTGCCACTCCGCCACCGGATCGACATCGTGCAGGATGCGCCGCAGGTCCAGGAAGACCGTGGAGTCACTGTCCGGCTGTTCGGTCGCCGGCACCGCGCGCAGCTCGCCCTCGTCGTTGACGACCAGCCGGGAGCCGTCGCCGCTGAGCGCGAACCCGTCCAGGGAGCTGGTGAGTTCGGTGCGCCGCGCCTTGGTCAGATCGAAGTGTTCGAGGGTGGGCCGGCCCGAGGTGTCGGCCGGGTTGGCGAAGGTCTCGCCCAGCGCGCCGGAGATCGGCCAGCGCAGCCAGACCAGTCCGCCGCCGCTGACCGGCTCCAGGGAGGAGTACTTGGACGCCGCCACCGGGAACGGGGTGACGCGGTTCTCCAGCCCCTCCACCTCCACCAGTACGGGCCCCTCGCCCGACGGCGGCGGAATCTCGTCCGGGTCCAGACCGCCCGCCGCGGGCCGTCCCTCCGGGGACAGCGCGAAGGGGGAGGGGGTCGCCGACGACAGCGGTACGAGATAGGGGCGGCAGCCCAGCGGGAACGACAGATCGCCGGTGTGTACGTCGTAGACCGGGTCGAAGCCGCGCCAGGACAGGAACGCCAGATAGCGGCCGTCGCGGGTGAAGACCGGCTGCTCGTCCTCGAAGCGGCCGTTGGTGACATCCAGGATGTGCCGGTCGGCCAGCCGGGCCATCTTGATCTGCCGCAGCGTCCGGCCGATGCCGGGGTGCGACCAGGTCAGCCAGCGGGAGTCGGGGGAGAACGCCAGGTCGCGGACCGGGCCGTTGGGGGAGCGGACCAGCTCGGTCACGTCGCCGGGACCCGCGGCTTCCTCCCCGGACTTCCCGGACTCCCCGGACTCCCCGGACTCCCCGGACCGGTCCTCCTCGACCGCCCCCTCCTCCGGCCGGGCCACGTCCACCAGCAGCAGCCGGCCGTCGTTCGAGGCCACCGCCAGCCGTTCGCCGTCCGGCGCGGAGGCCATCTCGTGGACCCGGCCCAGCTCACCGGCGGCCAGCCGGAGCGGTTCGCCCGGCGCGCTCGCCCGCGGCAGGTGGGTGATCTCGATGGCGTCCTCGCCCTCGGCATCCGTGACGTAGGCGATCCGGCCGGTGGAGCCGAGCATCTCGGGGAGCCGGACGTGTACGCCCGGGGTGTCGTGGATCGTGCGGGCGGGGCCGTCGCGATGGGTGAGCCAGTACAGGCTGCCGCGTACGCCGACCGCGCTGGCCCGGCCGGTGGTGTCCACCGCGAGCGAGGTGACATGCGAGGCCGCCGGGACCTGGTAGGTCCGCCGGCCGGCCCGCGGACCGCCCAGGCGCACGGTCAGCTTGCGCGGCACGGCGTCCGGGCTCAGATCGTCGATCAGCCAGAGCTCACCGGCGCACTGGTAGACGATGCGCGAGCCGTCGCTGGAGGCGTGCCGGGCGTAGAAGTCGGCGTGGTCGGTGTGCCGGCGCAGATCGGTGCTGTCGGGCAGACAGGAGTAGACGTTGCCGATGCCCTCGTGGTCGGAGAGGAAGGCGACCCGGCCGCCGACGAACATCACCGAGTCGAGGTGCCCGTGCAGATCCGGCAGCAGCCGGGTGCCGTGCAGCCACATGCGGCCCATCGCGCCGCCGCGGTAGCGCTTCCAGGAGGCGGGCTCGTGCGGCGGTTTTCCGCTCAGCAGCAGGGTGCGGCGCTCCCCTTCGAAGTCCGCGACCTCGATGTCGGAGACCGGCCCCCAGGGCAGCTGGCCGCCGGGGCTGCCGTCGGTGGGCACGCTGTAGGCCCACGAGTAGTACGAGAACGGCTGGCCGTGCGAGGAGACCGCGAGGATATGGGCCTGGCCCTCGTGGTCGGGGGGTGACCACCCGCAGACCCGGGCATCGGTGCTGCCCCAGTAGGTCAGCCTGCGGGCCGGGCCGCCGTCGACCGCCGTGAGGTGGACCTCCGGGTCGAGGCTGCGCCAGGTGGTGAAGGCGATGTGCGCTCCGTCGGGGGAGAAGCGGGGGTGGCCGACGCGGGTGCGGTCCACGGTCAGCCGCCAGGCGCGCCCCGGCTGCCGGCCCTCCGGGGCGATCGGGGCGATCCACAGGTCGTCCTCGGCGGCGAAGCAGAGCAGGTCGCCGTGCAGATGCGGATAGCGCAGATATGCGCCGTCGGACGGTCCCGGCGGCCCCGGCGCGGCCGCCATCCGGCGCAGCCGCCCGCGAGGCTTGGCGGGGTTCGGCTCCGGGCGCGGCCCGACGGCCTCGGGTGCATCGCTCACCCACCCATCGTTTCGGGACGGGGGTGCGGCGGCAACTCGGTCGGGTGACGCAGACCACCATCGAAACGCTTCCGTTTCGCTCGTTCTGCCCCTACCTTCGAGGTGTACGAAACCGTTTCGTTCGCTGCCGCCGGTAGGGTGGCCGCGTCCGTACGGTCCGACCAGGAGGTGCGTGTCATGGGACGCAGCCGGCTGACTCCCGAGCGGGAGGCCGAGCTCTTCGATGCCGTGCTCGATCTGCTGCGCGAGGTCGGCTACGACGCGCTGACCATGGACGCCGTCGCCGCCCGCACGCGCTCCAGCAAGGCCACCCTCTACCGCCAGTGGCAGGGCAAGCCGGAGCTGGTGGCCAGGGCGCTGCGGCGCTGCAAGCCGGTCAGCACCGCGGACATCGACACCGGCAGCCTGCGCGGCGACTTCGCCGAGCTGGTGCGCCGGGCCGACGACGAGGGACAGGTGGAGAAGGACGCGGCCCTCATGCGGGGCCTGGGGATGGCCATCCACGGCAACCCCGATCTGCACCAGGCCCTCCGTGATGTCCTCCTCGACCCCGAGGTGACCGGACTGAACGCGATGCTGCGGCGCGGCATCGACCGTGGCGAGATCGCGGCCGACTGCCCCGCGCTCCAGTTCGTCCCGCACATGCTCGTCGGCGCGTTCATCGCCCAGCAGCTCATCGAGGGCCGCTGCGCCGATGCCGCGTTCCTCTCCTCCTATCTCGACGCCGTGGTCCTCCCCGCCCTGGGCGTCTGACCCCACCCGCCCGACTCCCCTTCATCCCGGCCCTCGTACCCGGCACGCCGCTCTCGTCGCCGGGGCGATGGCGCACGCCTCTGTACGCCCATGCACGCCCTTCATCCGACGGGAGCACCCGGTCTCGTGGCCACTTTCCTCTATAAACTCGGACGTTTCGCCTTCCGGCAGCGTCGCTTCGTCGCCCTCATATGGGTGGCCCTGCTGGCCGTTGCCGGCGTCGGGGCCGCCACCGCCGCCTCGCCCGCCGCCGACTCCTTCTCGATCCCCGGCACGGAGGCCCAGCGCGCCTTCGACCTTCTCGACCAGCGATTCCCCGGCACGAACGCCGACGGGGCCACGGCCCGGGTGGTCTTCCGGGCCCCCGAGGGCGAGTCGATGAAGGACCCGGCGAACAAGGCGGCCGTCGAACGGACCGTCCACGCCCTCCAGTCGGGCTCCTCGGAGGTCGACCGGGTCGCCGATCCGTACACCGCGAAGGCCCTCAGCAAGGACGGCCGCACCGCCTACGCCCAGGTCTCCTACAAGGTCACCGGCTTCGAGCTGAGCGACGCCTCCAAGGACGCCCTCGAGGACGCGGCCAAGGACGGCCGGGACGCCGGGCTGAGAGTCGAGACCGGCGGCAGCGCACTCCAGGCCATCCCCGAGACCGGCGCGACCGAGGTCATCGGTATCGCGATCTCCGCGGTGGTCCTCGTCATCACCTTCGGCGCGCTGATCGCGGCCGGACTGCCGCTGCTGACCGCGCTGATCGGCGTCGGCATCGGCGTCTCCACCATCACCGCGCTGAGCAGCACGCTCGATCTCTCCAGCACCACCTCGACGCTGGCCACGATGATCGGCCTCGCCGTCGGCATCGACTACGCCCTGTTCATCGTCTCCCGCTACCGCGCCGAGATCACCGAGGGCCGCGAGCGCGAGGAGGCCGCCGGACGCGCGGTGGGCACCGCGGGCTCCGCGGTCGTCTTCGCGGGGCTGACGGTGGTGATCGCCCTGGTCGGCCTCACCGTCGTCAACATCCCGATGCTGACGAAGATGGGCCTGGCCGCGGCCGGCACCGTCGTCATCGCCGTACTGATCGCGCTCACCCTCATCCCGGCGCTGCTGGGGTTCGCGGGGGCGCGGGCGCTGCCCCGCAAGGCCCGTAAGGCGGGCAAGGCGGGTAAGGCGAGCAAGGCGGGCGTGGCAGTTGAGGCAGGTGAGGCGCACGGCCGGGACGCCGCCGCCGGGGAGCGGCCCAATATGGGCACCCGCTGGGCGCGCTTCGTGCTGCGCCGTCCGGTCGCCGTGCTCCTCACGGCCGTGCTCGGCCTCGGCGTTGTCGCGATCCCCGCCACCTCACTGGAACTGGGCCTGCCGGACGACGGCTCCCAGCCCACCGACACCACCCAGCGCAAGGCCTACGACCTGCTGTCGGACGGCTTCGGCCCCGGCTTCAACGGCCCGCTGATGCTGGTCGTCGACGGCCGGGACGCGCACGCCGGGCAGAGCGTCAAGTCCGCCGCCGCGCGGGTCGCCAAGGAGGTCCGCGGGCTGGACGATGTCGCCGTCGTCACCCCGCCCACCTTCAACAAGGCCGGCGACACCGCGATGCTGAACGTCGTCCCGAAGTCGAAGCCCAGCAGCGTCGAGACCGAGGACCTGGTGCACGGCATCCGGTCCACGACGCACGGCATCGCCCAGGACACCGGGGCGAACACCCTGGTCACCGGCACCACCGCGATGAACGTCGATGTCTCGCAGAAGCTGAACGACGCGCTGGTGCCCTACCTGGCGCTGGTCGTCGGCCTGGCCTTCCTCCTGCTGATGGTCGTCTTCCGCTCGGTGCTCGTCCCGCTCAAGGCGGCGCTCGGCTTCCTGCTGTCGGTGGTGGCGGCGCTCGGCGCGGTTGTCGCGGTCTTCCAATGGGGCTGGCTGAGCGGTGTGTTCGGCGTCGAGCAGACCGGCCCGATCATGAGCATGATGCCTATCTTCATGGTGGGCGTGGTCTTCGGGCTGGCGATGGACTACGAGGTCTTCCTCGTCACGCGGATGCGCGAGGCCTTCGTCCACGGGGAGCGCCCGGGTGAGGCCGTCGTCACCGGCTTCCGGCACGGTGCGCGGGTGGTCACCGCCGCCGCGGTCATCATGATCAGCGTCTTCGCCGGCTTCATCGGCTCCTCGGACTCGATGATCAAGATGATCGGCTTCGGTCTGGCCGTTGCCGTCTTCTTCGACGCCTTCCTCGTCCGCATGGCCGTCGTCCCCGCGGTCCTGGCACTGCTGGGCCGCTCCGCCTGGTGGCTCCCGCGGTGGCTCCAGAAGCTGCTGCCGAACGTGGATGTCGAGGGCGAGGGCCTGCGGACGCAGCTCGCCGGGACCGGCACCGGCCCCGCCGACGGACCGGACGTGAGCGCCGCGCGCGAAGCGGCGCGCGTCTGACGGGACGCCACCATGCGGGCACTGACGCAGATGTGACGGCACGCCGGCGAGCCCGGCGACGGCCTCCCGTGGGGACGGGGCCGTCGCCGGGCCGGGTGCGGGCGAGGATGCCGGACCCCGGGTGCACCGCGCGGCCGGGTGCGCCGCGCTCCTCCTTTTCATACATGTGTTCCCCTGGGTGAAGGTGTGCAGGCGGGACCCGCCTTTGCGGTCGCCGTATCCGTTTCGCATCATGGGCGCTCTTGCAACTTATTTGCAGGAGGCACCACCATTGGTGGGTTGCAGAGCCTGAAGCGGAGAAGCCTGAGATGCACGTACCCGATGGATTCATCAATGCGCCGGTGTCGGTCGCGACCGGTGCGGTCGCCGCCGTCGCGGTGGCGGTCAGCCTGCGCGGTGCCCGGCGCGAGCTGGCGGGTGCGGGAGCGGGCGGTGTCGCGGGGGCGGAGCGCACCGCGCCGCTCGCCGGACTGGTCGCCGCCTTCATCTTCGCCGTGCAGATGCTGAACTTCCCGGTCGCGGCGGGCACCAGCGGGCATCTGCTGGGCGGTGCACTGGCGGCGATACTCGTCGGCCCGTACACCGGTGTGCTGTGCGTCTCGGTCGTGCTGCTCATGCAGGGCGTGCTGTTCGCGGACGGCGGGCTGACCGCGCTGGGCGTGAACATCACCGATATGGCGATCGTGACGACCGTCGTCGCCTACGCCCTGTTCCGGGGCCTGGTGAAGGTGCTGCCGCGGCGGCGCCGCTCGATCACCGTGGCCTCGTTCGTCGCCGCGCTGATCTCGGTGCCGGCGGCCGCGGTGGCCTTCACCGGCCTCTATGCGCTCGGCGGGACCGCGGACGTGCCGATCGGCAAGGTCTTCACCGCGATGGTGGGCGTGCATGTGCTGATCGGGATCGGCGAGGCGACGATCACCGCTCTGACGGTCGGCGCCGTGATCGCCGTACGCCCCGACCTGGTCTACGGCGCACGCGGCCTGACCAAGCCGCTGGAGCTGCGCACCTCGCCGCTCGCCGCCCCGGCCGACGAGCCCGCGCCGGCCGCCGCTCCTGCTCCCGCGTCCGCCGCCCCGGCCCCCGTCGCCCCGCGCCGTTCCGTCCGTCGCGTCTGGCTGGCCGGGGTCGCCGCCGCCCTGGTGTGTGCGGGCGGCGTCAGCTACTACGCCTCCGCCAGCCCCGACGGCCTGGAGAAGGTCGCCCACGATCAGGGCATCGACGCGAAGGCCGAGGACCACGCCGCCAAGGACTCCCCGCTCGCCGACTACAGCGTCAAGGACATCACCAATCCGCGGCTGGCCGGCGGCCTCGCCGGGGTCATCGGGGTCGGCGCGACGCTGGCCGTCGGAACGGGCGTGTTCGTCGTCCTGCGCCGCCGCAGGAACGCCGGCGCCGACGAGCAGCCGGCCACGGGAGCCGAGCGTCCCTCGGAGAACGTCTGAGATGGGTGCCGGCCATGCGCACAAGCTGTACCGGCACGGGCATTCGCCGGTCCACGCCCTGCCGGCGCACTGCAAGATCGCCGCGGTCTTCTGCTTCGTCCTGATCGTCGTCTCCACCCCGCGCGAGGCGCTCTGGGCGTTCGGGCTCTATGCGCTGCTGATTGCGGCCGCCGCCGGGGCCGCCCGGATCCCGGCCGGATTCCTGCTCAAGCGGCTGCTGATCGAGGTGCCCTTCGTCGCCTTCGCGCTGCTCATGCCGTTCGTCGCCGAGGGGCCGCGGGTCGCAGCCCTCGGGATGAGCCTGAGCCAGTCCGGGCTGTGGGGCGCCTGGAACATCCTGGCCAAGGGGACGCTGGGCGTCGCCGCGTCCGTGCTGCTCGCCTCCACCACCGAACTGCGCGAGCTCCTGCTGGGCCTCCAGCGGCTGAGGATGCCGCCGCTGCTCGTCCAGATCGCGTCCTTCATGATCCGCTACGGCGATGTGATCACCGACGAGATGCGGCGGATGCGGATCGCCCGGCTCTCCCGCGGCTTCGAAGCGCGCGGCGTCCGTCACTGGGGTGTGCTCGCCAAGTCCGCCGGCGCCCTGTTCATCCGCTCCTACGAGCGCGGTGAGCGCGTCCACCTGGCCATGGTCAGCCGCGGCTACACCGGCACCATGCCCCAGACCACCGAGACCACCGCCACCCGCACACAATGGACCCGCGCGGCCGCCCTCCCCCTCGCCGCGCTCGCCGTCTGCCTCCTGGGATGGACCCTTTGAGCACCACCGCACCCGCCCCCTCCCTCGCCGTCTCCCGGCTCGCCTACGCCTACCCCGACGGCCACCAGGCGCTCTTCGGCGTCGACCTCACCGTCGGCCGCGGTGAGCGGGTCGCCCTGCTCGGGCCCAACGGGGCCGGCAAGACCACCCTCGTGCTGCACCTCAACGGCATCCTCGAAGCGGGCGCCGGCCGCGTCGAGGTCGCCGGGCTCCCGGTCGCCAGGGAGAACCTCGCGGAGATCCGCCGCCGCGTCGGCATCGTCTTCCAGGACCCCGACGACCAGCTGTTCATGCCCACCGTCCGTGAGGACGTCGCCTTCGGCCCTGCCTCCTCGGGGCTGCGCGGCGCCGCACTGGAGGAGAGGGTCACCGAGGCGCTCACCCAGGTCGGCATGGCGGACTTCGCCGACCGGCCGCCGCACCATCTCTCCTTCGGCCAGCGCCGCCGGGTCGCCGTCGCTACCGTGCTGGCGATGCGGCCGGAGATCCTGGTCCTCGACGAGCCGTCCTCCAATCTCGACCCGGCCTCCCGCCGTGAACTCGCCGACATCCTCCGGTCGTTGGACGTCACGGTCCTGATGGTCACGCACGATCTGCCGTACGCGCTGGAGCTGTGCCCGCGCTCCGTCGTGCTCTCCGGCGGCGTGATCGTGGCCGACGGGACCACCCAGGAGCTGCTGTGCGACGAGGAACTGATGCGCACCCACCGGCTGGAGCTGCCCTTCGGGTTCGATCCGCGGTCGGTCGACGTTCCGCGGTGACCCGCCGCTGACCCGCTCGCGGTGACCTGCCGCCCCTTCGTTCCCGTGTGACGAACGCCACGGGCCGCGGTCCTGGTCATCAGCACTGATCCGCGCGTTGCACCATGGATGGGTCACGCATGCGACGGATGAGTGGGAAGCAGGAATCAGTGGTGGACGTCCAGGGCACGGTCGAGGACGGCTTCGAGCCGGTCCGGGACGCCTTCATGGCCAACTTCGCGCGGCGCGGTGAGCGCGGCGCGGCGGTTGCCGTCTACCGGCACGGACACAAGGTCGTGGACCTGTGGGGCGGCACGAAGGACGGTGACACGGACCCGGACGCGGCGGACACCGCGCCCTGGGAGGCCGGTACGGCCCAGGTGATCCGGTCCGCGACCAAGGGCATCGCCGCCCTCGTCCCGCTGCTGCTGCACCAGCGCGGACAGCTCGACCTCGATGCGCCGGTCGGCACGTACTGGCCCGAGTTCAAGGCCGCCGGCAAGGAACGCGTACTCGTCCGCCATCTGCTCTCGCACCGCGCCGGACTGCCCGTCCTGGACACCCCGCTCACCCCGGAACAGGCCATCGACGGCGTCAGTGGCCCGGCCGCCCTCGCCGCTCAGGCACCCGCCTGGGAACCCGGCACCGAACACGGCTACCACGCGCAGACCTACAGCTGGCTGATCGGCGAGCTGGTGCTGCGGGTCACCGGCCGCACCCTCGGCAGCTGGATCGCCGAGGAGATATCCGGGCCGCTCGGCCTCGATCTGTGGATCGGCCTGCCGGAGGCGGAGCAGTCCCGCGTCGGACGGCTGGCTTCCGTCGAGACCCCGGCCCCGCCCGCCGCGACGGGGCTGCGCGTCCGCCCCAAGCAGTCCGTCGCCGCTGCGTACGCCGATCCGGACTCGCTCACCAGCCGTGCCTTCGCCGCGATCACTCCGGCGCCGGACGAGAACGCCCCGGCGTACCGGGCCGCCGAGCTGCCCGCCTCGGCCGGCATCGCCACCGCCCGCTCCCTGGCCCGCTGTTACGCCGCGCTCATCGGGTCCGTCGACGACCACCCGCGGCTTTTCGCGCCCGCGACGCTCACCCTCGCCCGGACCGAGGAGTCCGCGGGGCTCGACCGCACCCTCCTGGTCCATACGCGGTTCGGCCTGGGCTTCATGCTCCACGGACCGGCCTCGCCGCTGCTGGCGCCCGGTTCCTTCGGCCACCCCGGCCGCGGGGGCGCGCTGGCCTGCGCCGATCCGGAGACCGGGCTGGCGGTCGGCTATGTCACCAATGGGATGCAGCGGAATGTGACGGCGGATCCTCGGGCGCAGGCGCTGTTGCGGGCGGTTTCCCACGTTGCCGGGGGAGCCCGCCGTACCTCGTCCGTTGTTCTTGCCCCGTGTTCTTGACCTGCCTTCGGCAGGAACGGGGGAGGTGGCGGGGCGCGCCCACGAGCTGAGTGGTGGTGCCGCCTCCGGGGCCTCCTGTGGGCCACCGGCTCTACCGCAAGGGCCCGTCGGGGCACCTCCCGGTACAGGCGTTCGACACCTGTCTCCTTACGCTGAAGACCCCGCCCCCCGGCACCGTCTACCCCTCGAACTGAGGGGCCGACGGGCGGTATCCGCCGGTGGCCGGGTGTGATGTTCCCGCACCCGGCCACACGGGAAGCGGGACCAGGACTGTCCGTTGCGCGACGAGGGAGCCCGATGAAGATAGTGATACCCGGCGGGACCGGTCAGGTGGGCAACATCCTGAACCGTGCGCTGAGCGCCGCGGGCCATGAGGTCGTGGCGCTGACCAGACGTCCGGTGCGGGAGGGAGAAATGCACTGGGACGGTGCGACGCTCGGCCCCTGGGCGGCGGCGGTCGACGGCAGCGACGTCGTGATCAACCTGGCCGGACGCAGCGTCAGTTGCCGCTACACCCCGGCCAACCTCCAGGAGATGATGAGCTCGCGGGTGGACTCCGCCCGGGTCGTGGGCGAAGCGATCGCCGCGGCCGCCCGGCCGCCCCGCGTATGGCTTCAGATGAGCACCGCCACCCTCTACGCCCACCGCTTCGACGCCCCGCACGACGAGGCGACCGGTGTCGTCGGCGGCTCGGAGCCCGGCGTCCCGGACTACTGGGCGTACAGCGTCGAGATCGCCAAGGCCTGGGAGCGGGCACAGGAGCAGGCCAGGACACCGGACACCCGCAAGGTCGCCCTGCGCTCCGCCATGGTGATGAGCCCGGATCGCGGCGGGGTGTTCGACGTCCTGCTGCGGCTGGCGCGGCTGGGGCTCGGCGGCCCGGTGGCGGGCGGCGCACAGTATGTGTCCTGGATCCATGACCGCGACTTCGTCCGCGCGGTCGAGTTCCTGACCGACCGCGGCGACCTCACCGGGCCGGTGAATCTCGCGGCCCCCGCTCCGCTGCCGCAGCGCGGGTTCATGCGTGCGCTGCGGGCCGCCTGGGGTGTCCCGGTGGGTCTGCCGGCCACCAAGTGGATGGCCGAGCTGGGCGCGTTCGCGCTGCGTTCCGACACCGAACTCCTGCTCAAGAGCCGACGGGTGGTGCCCGGCCGGCTGCTCGAAGCGGGGTTCACCTTCGCGTACGACGCGTGGCCGGAGGCCGCGGACGACCTGGTACGGCGCGTCCGCGGCGCACGAGCCACCGGCTGAGCCGTCCGCGCGGCGCCCCTCCCTCAACCGGTGTGCAGCATCAGGCCGATGCCCACGACCATCAGGCCCGCCGCCGCGATACGGGGGGCGCCGAAGCGTTCCTTGAAGAAGAGGGCGCCGATGGCGGCGCCGACGATGATCGACGACTCGCGCAGTGCGGCGATGGGGGCGAGCGGGGCACGGGTCTGGGCCCACAGGACCAGGCCGTAGGCGAAGACGGAGAGCACCCCGCCGGCCAGCCCGCGCAGCGCGAAGGGGCGGAGTTCGGTGAGGAGCCGGCGGCGGCGGACGGCGAGTGCGTAGGCGGGGATCACGATGCCTTCGAGGATCATCAGCCAGGCGATATAGCCGAGGGAGCTGCCGGAGGCGCGTACGCCCAGACCGTCGACGGTCGTGTAGGAGGCGATGGCGAGGCCGGTGGCGAGGGCGGCGATGATGGCCGGCCAGTGCGGCCTGGTGCCGGAACCGCGGATGCCCCAGAGGGCGACGCCCACCAGCCCGGCGGAGGCCAGGGCGACACCGGCCAGGGCCCAGGTGTCGGGGATCTCGTGGACGAAGACGGCGGCCAGGACCGTGACGACCAGGGGCGCGGTGCCGCGGGCGATGGGGTACATCTGCCCGAAGTCGCCCAGGCGGAACGACTGCATCAGCAGGGCCTGGTAGACGATGTGCAGCACGGCGGAGGCCAGGAGGTAGGGCCAGGCGCCGGCGGCGGGCAGCGGGGTGAAGAAGGCCGCGACGAGACCGCAGAGCGCACCGCCGCCGCCGACCAGGGTGAAGGCCAGGAGCTGGTCGCGGATGCCGTGGGCGATGGCGTTCCAGCTGGCGTGGGTGATGGCGGCTATCAGGACGGCCGCGACGACGAGCGGGGTCACGAGGTGCGCTCGCGCACGTCCACGATCCGGCCCTGGGCGTACTCGATCAGGGACGCGGGGTCGAGCGGGAAGACGGCGTGCGGGGTGCCGGCGGCGGCCCAGACCGTGTCGTGCGCGAGCAGTCCGCGGTCGGCCAGCACACGGGTGCGGGTGCGGTGGCCGAAGGGCGGTACGCCGCCGATGGCGTAGCCGGTGGTCTCGCGGACGAGGGCGGCGTCGGCGCGGCCGACCTCGGTGGCGCCGAGTTCCGTGCGTACGCGTTCCACGTCGACGCGCGAGGCACCGTCCATGAGCACCAGCACCGGCTGCCCGTCCACCGCGAAGATCAGCGACTTGACGATCTGGGCGAGGTCGCAGCCGACGGCCGCGGCGGCCTCGGCGGCGGTGCGGGTGGCCTCGGGGAAGCGGCGGACCTCGACGGTCAGGCCCAGTTCCGTGAGCGCTTCGGCGAAGCGGGGGTGAGCCGGGGAGGGGATGGTCTCCTGGGCGGTGTCGGACCGGGAATCGCTCATGGCCCGCACGCTAGCGAAAGCTGTACGGGCCATGCGAACGGAATCCGGTCGATGAGACAAGAGGCACCCGGGAGGCACCCCGGCAGGCGCCCCGCCTCGTCAGCCGGCGGTGAGGATGGCGCGGACCACCGGGCCCGCGTTGGAGCCGCCGTGGCCGCTCGCCGGGACGACGGCCGCCGCGGCGACATCGTCGCGGTAGGCGGAGAACCAGGCGTTGGGCTTCTTCTGGTTGTCGACCTCGGCGGAGCCGGTCTTGGCGCCGATGTCACCGCTGACCCCGGCCATCGCCTCGGCGGCCGTACCGGAGGTCGCCGTCAGCTTCATCAGCGACTTCAGACCGCTGAGGGTGGACGGCTTCATCGTCCGGGCCGCCTTGGCGAGCGTCCGGTGGTCCAGCGACGGCGAGACGATGTACGGCTGGTGGAACGAGCCGGCGCGGACAGTCGCGGAGAGCGAGGCGACATTGAGGGGGTTCATCCGCACCCCGCCCTGGCCGATCAGCGAGGCCGCCATCTGGGCGTCGCTCTGCACCGGCACCGCACCGTCGAAGGTGGGGATGCCGGTCTGCCAGCTCAGGCCGATGCCGAAGACGTCCCGGGCCTCCTTGGTCAGGTCGTCGTCACTGAGGTCCTTGGCCTGCGAGATGAAGGCGTTGTTGCAGGACGCCGCGAAGCTCTGCGCGAAGGTGCCGTGCGGGATCTCGGACTTGTCGAGGTTCTGGAACTTCCAGCCGCCGACCGTCACGTACTTGGGGCACGGGTGCGCCTTGCCCGGCGAGGTCATGCCCTTGTCCATCAGCATCGCCGAGGTCACGATCTTCATCGTCGAGCCGGGCGCGAGCGACCCCTGCGTCGCCATGTTGAAGCCCTTTTCCGGGGAGTTGGCGAGGGCCAGGATCTCACCGGTGCTGGGCTTGACCGCCGCCGCGGAGGCGGACTTCCTGCCCTTGACCGCGCGCTCGGCCGCCGCCTGGAGCTTGGCGTCCAGGGTGGTCTTGAGCGTGCCCGGTGTCCCCTTGGAGAGCACCTTCAGCGTCTTGTCGGGCAGCTGGTCGGCCGGCTTGGCGCTCTTGGCGCGGTGGATGAACAGCTCCACACCGGGCTTGCCGTCGGTCTTGTCGCCGTACTTGTCCCGCAGGCTGTCCAGCACCCCGGCGAGCGCCGGATGCGCCTCGGGGGTCAGCGCGGCGCCGTTGCGGTCCACGGCCTTGATCGGCGGCGCCTCGGCCTCACCCGTATGCAGCTGATCGCCCTTGGCCAGGCCCGGGTGCAGCATCGCCGGCTGCCAGGCGATCTGCGGCTTCCCGCTGGTCTTGTCGCGCTGCACGGTCGCGGAGGTGCGGTACGAGTAGGCCGCCTTGGTGCCCTTGTAGTCGATCTGCGCGGCGACGGTGTACGGCACCTTGCCGCCGGTCGGCGTGCCCGGCTTCAGCGCCACCTTGGAGAACCGTGCCTGCTTGCCGAGGGACTCCAGCGCGGCCTTGCACTTCTCCGGGTCGTCCGTGAGCCCGGCCGCCTTGGCCGCGTCGCCGGACTGCCAGGCGGTCAGGAACTCCTGTGACGTCGTCTGGACTTCCTTGGCCGACACCGGGCCGGTCGGCACCTCGGGCGAGCCGTCGCCCGCCTTGCCGTCCGCCGACCTGACCTCCTGCGGGGACTCGTCCGAGCCGCCGAACAGCGTGAAGCCGCCCACGACTCCCGCCACCAGGGCCACCGATCCGCCGATCAGCCCGTACTTCACCTCACGGCGCATGCCACCGATTCCCTCCCAGAGCCTCGTCCTTGAATACGCACACAAGAACGTGCCCCGCACTCTAAGGGACACGGGGAGGCGGTGAGTCTCGATCAGGGCACGGTCCGGTGACACGCTGTTGTACAGCTGTTACAGACTTGTCGAACTGGGCCCGGACCGCCCCTGATCGCCGCACCGGGCCCCGTCGCTCACACCCAGGTGTCGAACCACATCCGGTTGTGCCAGGCCGACTTCGGGATCGGCATTCCCGTATAGAGCGGATGGAAGTAGATGAAATTCCACACGATCAGGAGCACCAGGACACCGGCCCCGACCGCACCGATCGTGCGGCGGCGTTCGGCCGAGCCCGGCGGGCCGATGATCGCGCCGATCATCATCGCCAGCGCCAGACACAGGAACGGGACGAACACCACCGCGTAGAAGAGGAAGATGGTCCGTTCCTGGTAGAGGAACCACGGCAGATAGCCCGCCGCGACCCCGCAGACGATTGCCCCGGCCCGCCAGTCCCGCTGGAAAAGCCAGCGGTAGAGGACATAGAGGAGCGCGAAGCAGGCCGCCCACCACAGCAGCGGGGTGCCCAGCGCCAGCACCTCACGGGCGCAGCCCTCGGCCGCCGTGCAGCCGTCCTGGCCGGCCTTGGGGTCCTCGTAGAAGTACGAGACCGGGCGGCCCAGGACCAGCCAGCTCCAGGGGTTGGACTGATAGGTGTGCGGGGTGGTCAGTCCGGTGTGGAAGGAGTAGACCTCGGTCTGGTAGTGCCACAGGCTGCGCAGCCAGTCCGGCAGCCAGGTCCAGCCGCCCCTACGGCCGTCCGGCGTGGTCGCCCAGTCGCGGTAGTAGCCGCCCTTGGTGGCGATCCAGCCCGACCACGACGCGAGATACGTGGCGAGGGCGACGACGACGGTGGCCCCGAAAGCGGGCAGGACATCGCGGCGCAGGGCCGAGCGGAACGGGCGCCGGGCGCCTGCCGTACGGCGTGCCGCGACATCCCACAGCACCGCCATCAGGGCGAACGCCGCCAGGTAGTAAAGGCCGTTCCACTTCGTCGCGGCGGACAGGCCCAGGCAGAGCCCGGCCACGATCCGCCACGGCCGCCACCCCAGCCGCAGCCGGTCGCCGGCCTCTTCGTCCGGGCGGGCCACATGGTCCGGGCCCAGCGGCAGCGCCGCCGCCAGCCGGGCTCTGGTGCGGTCCCGGTCCACCAGCAGCGCACCGAACGCGGCCACCACCCAGAACATGACGATGAGATCGAGCAGCGCGGTCCGGCTCATCACGAAGTGCAGACCGTCCACCGCCAGCAGGGTGCCCGCCAGGCAGCCCAGCGCCGTCGACCGCATCATCCGGCGGCCGATACGGCAGACCAGCAGCACCGAGAGGGTGCCGAGCAGCGCCACCATGAACCGCCAGCCGAAGGGGTTCATCCCGAACGCCCACTCGCCGAGCGCGATCAGCCACTTGCCCATCGGCGGGTGGACGACATACGAGTGCTCGGGCGAGAGCAGCAGCTGCGGCGGATGCCCGACCAGCGCGTCATTGGCGTTCTTGGCCCAGGTGCCCTCGTAGCCGTACTGGAGCAGCGACCAGGCGTCCTTGGGGTAGTACGTCTCGTCGAATATCACCTTCCGCGGGCTGCCCAGGTTCCAGAACCGCAGCACCCCCGCGAACAGCGTCACCAGCAGCGGACCGGCCCAGCCCGACCAGCGTGCCAGCCGGGCCGCGGCGTCCGGGCCCGCGCCGAACACCGCCCACAGGCGTCCGCTCGGCTCGGGGAAGGCGGGCACCAGCCGCGTGCGGACATCGCCCTGCGAGCGGACGGGATATCCGAAGCGGCGCAGTCGCCGCTGCCACACGGGGGGCTGGTCGGCCAGCTCCGGGGCAGGCTGCGCGGCGGCGTCGGTCGCGGTGGTGTCACTCGTCACCGGGCCATCGTAGGGAAGCCGCCTGTGGACCGGTGGGGAGCGCCACCAGGCGATACCGACGGATCGGCGCGCGGCGGCGTCCTGGGAGGATGGGGAGGTGACTGGATTGCTGGTACTTGCAGGGACGCCCATCGGAGAGATCGCGGACGCGCCGCCGCGGCTCGCCACCGAGCTGGCCGCCGCCGATGTGATCGCCGCCGAGGACACCCGGCGGCTGCGCCGGCTGACCCAGGCGCTGGAGGTGCAGCCGTCCGGCCGGGTCGTGTCGTACTTCGAGGGCAACGAGGCGGCCAGGACGCCCGAGCTGGCCGATGCGCTGGCCGGCGGGGCGCGGGTGCTGCTGGTCACGGACGCGGGGATGCCCTCCGTCTCCGACCCCGGCTACCGGCTGGTCGCCGCGGCGGTCGAACGCGGCATCAAGGTCACCGCCGTACCGGGCCCCAGCGCGGTGCTCACCGCGCTGGCCGTCTCCGGTCTGCCGGTGGACCGCTTCTGCTTCGAGGGGTTCCTGCCCCGCAAGGGCGGCGAGCGGCGCACCCGGCTGCGCGAGGTCGCCGACGAGCGGCGCACCCTCGTCTACTTCGAGGCGCCGCACCGCCTGGACGACACCCTCGCCGCGATGGCCGAGATCTTCGGTGCCGACCGGCGCGCCGCGGTCTGCCGCGAGCTGACCAAGACGTACGAGGAGGTCAAGCGCGGGCCGCTGGGCGAACTCGTGCCCTGGGCGGCCGAGGGGGTGCGCGGCGAGATCACCATCGTGGTCGAGGGGGCCCCGGAGAGCGGGCCGCAGGATCTGGACGCCGACGAGCTGGTGCGCCGGGTGCAGGTCCGCGAGGAGGCCGGGGAGCGCCGCAAGGAGGCCATTGCCGCGGTCGCCGCGGACACCGGACTGCCCAAGCGGGAGGTCTTCGACGCGGTGGTCGCGGCGAAGAACGCCGCCAAGGGCTCCGCGAAGGGCGCCCCGAAGGACCCGGCGCGGGATTGATGCGTGGCAGCGGGCGAAAAGCGACTCATCAGAAGGTAAATGGCTGACCGGCAAGGTAAAGCGCAGGTGGTCGCATTGGGGTGATTTTCCTACCGCTGGCCAAATCTGCGCCAATACCCTCGCTGAACTGCTGCGTTGTCGCCGCTGAAGGCGTCCACTGGACGAGGGACGAACGGTTCCCGGAGACCTTGTCCAGCGGACAAGAGGAGCGCGCAGATGAGCGATATCGCCAAGACCACTGGAGCCACCACCGGCGGAGACCACCCCGTCCCCCGGCCCGACGCCGCCGCACACGAGGCCTACGCCTTCGCCTGCATGAGGTGCGGCCACGGCTGGGAGCAGGCGTACGAGATAGTCCACGAGGTCGACGGCAAGGGCCAGATGCATGTCGTCTACTACGCGGGCGCCGAGCGGGTCCCGTCCCCGCTGACCTGCCCCACCTGCCTGAACTGCGGCAGCAACGTCGTACGCATCATGCGCTCCGGCCAGGTCTCGATGGTCTCCGACGCGATCGCGAGCATGCATCAGCGCCGCCCCGGCAGCGGGAAGAAGAGCGAACCGGCCCTCGGGGCGGACCGCGCGGGCAGCACCGCCGAGGAGGACCCCGGACGCCACCACTGGCACCTCTCCGACCTGCTGCACCCCTTCCAGCACCACCGCAAGTGAGGCCCGCGCCGGGTCCCTCGTAGGATCGCGGCCATGGCACCGCAGGACAAGAACACCCCGCCGCCGCTGCCCGAACCACTTCGGGTGGCGGTCGCGGATTCGCACACCCATCTGGACATGCAGGAGGGCACGGTCGAGGAGGCGCTCGCCAAGGCCGCCTCCGTCGGCGTGACCACCGTCGTCCAGGTGGGCTGCGACCTGGCCGGTTCGCGGTGGGCCGCCGAGACCGCGGCCGCCCACGAGAGTGTGCACGCCACGGTCGCGCTGCACCCCAACGAAGCGCCCCGGGTCGTACTCGGCGATCCGGAGGGCTGGTCACGGCAAGGGGCGCGGGAGCCCGGCGGTGACAGTTCCCTGGATGCCGCCCTCGCCGTGATCGACGAGCTGGCCGCGCTGCCGCAGGTCCGCGGCGTCGGCGAGACCGGCCTGGACTACTTCCGTACCGGGCCCGAGGGCATGGCCGCCCAGGAGCGCTCGTTCCGTGCGCATATCGAGATCGCCAAGCGGCACGGCAAGGCCCTGGTCATCCACGACCGCGAGGCGCACGACGACGTGCTGCGGATCCTGCGCGAGGAGGGCGCCCCCGAACGGGTCGTCTTCCACTGCTACTCCGGCGACGCCGCGATGGCCAAGATCTGTGCCGAGGCCGGCTACTTCATGTCCTTCGCCGGCAACGTCACCTTCAAGAACGCCCAGCCGCTGCGCGACGCCCTCGCCGTCGCCCCGCCCGAGCTGGTCCTCGTCGAGACCGACGCCCCTTTCCTGACCCCGGCCCCTTACCGCGGACGGGCCAACGCCCCGTACCTCATTCCGGTCACGCTGCGGGCGATGGCGGAGGTCAAGGCCGTGACCGAGGACGAACTGGCCACTGCCATCGCCGCGAACACGGCGCGGGCCTTCGGTTACTGAGCGCGCCGAAGCCGCCCCGACCGGCCGCTGACGGGCCTCCGGCGCCGCCGGAAAGCCCGTCAACACCCCCGGCTTGACCACGTTCCGTAACGGGTCGACTTTGGAGAGTCGCCAACACTCCGCTACATTCCGGCCGTCAACCGCATCCCGTGGCATGTGGAGCGCGCCGTGAGTCATTCGCAGAGCAGCCACCGCGCCGCGCGCGGCCGTCGTAGACGCCGCGCCGACGGGCCCGAAGCGCTGCGCCGGCTGTTGCCGCAGGCCCTGGTCGTCGCCTTCCTCGCCGGCGGCACCACCGCCTTCATCGCGCACGACAAGGCGATCCGGCTCACCGTCGACGGCACCCCGCGCACCCTGCACACCTTCGCCGCTGACGTCGACGATCTGCTCGCCGCCGAGCATCTCGACATCGGCGCACACGACCTCGTCGCACCCGCCCCCGGCACCGGACTCAGCACCGGCGACGAGGTCGTCGTCCGGCACGGCCGCCCGGTCTTCCTGACCATCGACGGACAGCGCCGCCAGGTGTGGACCACCGCGGGCACCGTCGCCGGCGCGCTCCACCAGCTCGGCGTGCGCGCCGAGGGCGCCATTCTGTCGGCCTCCCGCTCCCGGCGGATCGAGCAGCACGGCATGGAACTGGCGGTACGCACCGAACGCTCGGTGGTCATCGTCGCCGACGGCCGGGAACACCGGGTGCGCACCAACGCCGCCACCGTCCGCGAGGCACTGGCCGAGGCCGGTCTCGCGCTGCGCGACCAGGACACCACCTCGGCGCCGCCGGACAGCTTCCCGCGCGAGGGCCAGACCATCTCCGTGATGCGCATCACCGGCTCCAAGGAGGTCCGCGAGGAGCGCCTCCCCTTCCGCACGATCCTGCGGGCCGATCCGCATCTGGCTCGCGGCGTCCAGTCGGTCGTCCAGCAGGGGCGACCCGGTGTGCGGCGGGTCACCTATCGGGTGCGCACCGTCAACGGCGTCCGGCAGAAGCCGAAGCGGCTGCACAGCAAGGTCGTGCACGCGCCCCGTCCGCAGATCGTGCACCTCGGCACCATGGTGCTGCCCACCTCCGTGCGCGGCGCCGACCATCTCGCCTGGCATGCACTGGCGCAGTGCGAGACGGGCGGGCGGCCGCACGCCGTCGATGCGTCGGGCACCTACGGCGGGCTCTACCAGTTCGACGCCGCCACCTGGCGGGCCCTCGGCGGCCGCGGCCGCCCCCAGGACGCCTCCCCCCGGGAACAGACCTTCCGGGCCAAGAAGCTCTACATCAGACGGGGGGCGAGCCCGTGGCCGGTCTGCGGCCGTAAGCTTCACGGGTGAACGAGCGCAGCGAGGCTTTGGCATGAGCAAGAGCACCACCGACGAATCCGGTCCCCTCCTGGGCGCCGCCGACATCCGCGAGCTGGCCGCCGCGCTGGGCGTCCGGCCCACCAAGCAGCGCGGCCAGAACTTCGTCATCGACGCGAACACCGTCCGCCGGATCGTGCGGACCGCCGAGGTGCGGCCCGACGATGTCGTCGTCGAGATCGGCCCCGGCCTCGGCTCGCTGACCCTGGGGCTGCTGGAGGCCGCCGACCGGGTCATCGCCGTCGAGATCGACGAGGTGCTGGCGGCCGCGCTGCCGTCCACCGTCGCGGCCCGGATGCCCGAGCGCGCCGACCGCTTCGCGCTGGTGCACAGGGACGCCATGCACGTCACCGAGCTGCCCGGCCCCGCGCCCACCGCGCTGGTCGCCAACCTCCCCTACAACGTCGCCGTGCCGGTACTGCTGCACATGCTCGCGACCTTCCCCACCATCGACCGCACCCTGGTCATGGTCCAGTCCGAGGTCGCCGACCGGCTGGCCGCCCGCCCCGGCAACAAGGTCTACGGCGTGCCGTCGGTGAAGGCCAACTGGTACGCGGAGGTCAAGCGGGCCGGCGCCATCGGCCGCAACGTCTTCTGGCCCGCGCCCAACGTCGACTCCGGCCTGGTCTCCCTCGTGCGCCGCGACAAGCCGATCGAGACCTCGGCGAGCCGCGACGAGGTCTTCGCCGTCGTCGACGCGGCCTTCGCCCAGCGCCGCAAGACGCTGCGGGCCGCGCTGTCGGGGTGGGCCGGATCGGCCGCCGCCGCGGAGGCCGCGCTGGTCGCCGCGGGTGTCTCGCCGCAGGCCCGCGGCGAGGCGCTGACCGTCGAGGAGTTCGCGCGGATCGCCGAGCACAAGGGACCGGGCGGGGCGCCCGGCATCCGGCAGTCACGGGGAGAGCGCGCCTCAGGGGGAGAGCAGACATCAGGGGGAGAGCAGGCATGACGTTCACCACCTCGATCACCGTCCGGGTACCGGCCAAGGTCAACGTCCAGCTGGCCGTCGGCGCCGCCCGCCCGGACGGCTTCCACGACCTGGCCAACGTCTTCCTCGCCGTCGGCCTCTACGACGAGGTCACCGCGACCCCCGCCGAGTCCCTGCGGATCACCGCCGAGGGCCACGACGTCGACCAGATCCCGCTGGACCGGACGAACCTGGCCGCCCGCGCAGCCGAACTGCTCGCCGCCCGGCACGGCATCGAGCCGCACGTCCACCTCCACATCACCAAGGACATCCCCGTCGCCGGCGGCATGGCGGGCGGCAGCGCGGACGCCGCCGGGGCCCTGCTGGCCTGCGACGCCCTGTGGTCGACGGGTGCCTCGCGCGAGGAACTCCTTTCCCTCTGCGCCGAGTTGGGCAGCGATGTGCCGTTCAGCCTGGTGGGTGGCGCGGCCCTGGGACGCGGCCGTGGCGAACTCCTGACCCCCCTCCCCGTCGGCGGCGCCTTCCACTGGGTCTTCGCGGTCGCCGACGGCGGGCTGTCCACCCCGGCCGTCTACGGCGAGTTCGACCGGCTGACGGCGGGCACCGAGGTGCCCGAGCCCGAGGCGGACCCAGCCCTGCTGGCCGCCCTGGAGACCGGCGACGCCACCGCGCTCGCCGCGGCCCTCACCAACGACCTCCAGCCCGCGGCCCTGTCCCTGCGCCCGTCCCTGACCGCGACGCTGGAGGCCGGCACCGCCGCCGGCGCCCTGGCCGCGCTGGTCTCCGGCTCCGGGCCGACCACCGCCTTCCTGGCCAAGGACGCGGAGGCGGCAAAGGAAGTGGCATCGGCGCTGCTGGCGTCGGGGACCTGCCGTCAGGTGCGGGTGGCGGATTCTCCGGCGGTGGGGGCGAGGGTTCTTTAGGTCTGGCCCCGGGCGACGCCGGGCGGGCTGAGCCTGCCGGGCTGGGCCCGCCGGGCGGGCCCAGGTCCTGGTGATGGGCCCAGTGATCGGCCCGTGGAGCCCTTGGGGGATGTGGGAACAGATCCCGTAGGGGGTGCGAGCGCCCCCTACGGGGCCACAACGCGGCGGGGGCGGGCGGGTATTCCCGCGGGACCCCGCCGCGCTCAGTTGCCCGGGAGGCTCAAGCGCCCGGCAGGGCAGTGTCCTTGACGGCGGTGACGAAGGACGACCAGGCGGCGGTCGGGAAGATGATGGCCGGTCCGTGTGGGTCCTTGGAGTCGCGGACGGGGACGATGCCGGGGAGGTCGTCGACCACTTCGACGCAGTTCCCGCCGTCGCCGCTGGTGTAGCTGCTCTTGCGCCAGACGGCGGTGCTCAAGTCAATCCGTTCGGTGCCCACTTCGTTTCTCCTCTGCACTTAGATGCCCGGGAGATCGGTGTCCTTGACGGCGGTGACGAAGGACGACCAGGCGTTGGCCGGGAAGACGATCGCCGCGCCGTGTGGGTCCTTGGAGTCGCGGACGGGGACGATGTCGGGGAGGCCGTCGACCACCTCGACGCAGTCCCCGCCGTCGCCGTTGGTGTAGCTGCTCTTGCGCCAGACGGCGGTGCTCAAGTCAATCCGGTTGCTTGTCACTTCGGTAGTCCTCTGCGGCCGCCTCGATCATGGTCAGGGACGCCTCGGGAGCGAGTGCGGCGGCCCTGAGCCGATCGTATGCCTTGCGGTATTTCTTCACGAGGGCCGGATCGTCGATCGTGTCGCCGCTGTACTGCGATTCCAGGTAGGCGAGCGGCGGAGCATCCGCAAAGGTCATGATCTTGGCCAAGCCCACCGTCATGAGGGGATGCGGTCCGCAGTTCCACGGAAGGACCTGTGGAACGATCCGGCGCTTCCGCGCCAGCTCCGTGATGCGGTCGAGCTGATCAGCCATCGCGGCCGCAGGGAGGACCGGGCAGCGCCACACGTACTCGGGGAGGATCACCCAGTATTCAGGGCGCTTGTGGTCACTCTCGAAGAGGCGGGTCCTCGCCGTGCGGGCGCTGACCTTCTCCTCCACCTCCTCGTCGGGCGCCAGCGGATGGGTCGCCCGCACCACTGCCCGCATGTACGGCTCGGTTTGCAACAACCCAGGGATGAGCGTGGGACACCACTCCTCGATGGTCTCCGCGTACTTCTCCGCCTCCAGGACGCGCTCGAAGTACTCGGCATGGCCGCTCCGCCTCGCCTTCCGCACGTCCTCGCAGCGCCGTTGGAAGAAGCCATCCGTCTTGAGCGCCTTGTCCACGTGCTCGGCCAGTTCCGCCGGCATCCGCCGTTCGCCGCGTTCGATCTCGCTGAGGTGGCTTTGGCCGTAGAAGCTGCCCTCGACCAGTTGCTGGAGCGTGAGCCCGGCCAACTCCCGCTGGTAGCGCAGCTCCTTGCCGTAGAAGGTGGGGACTCCGGCCGAGCCGTCAATGTCCTTGCGTCGTGCCACGGTGCACCGCCGTACGTGTCGCTGGTTCACAGTTGTTGCGGACGGACTCCGGCGGTTCCCCGTATTTCCACCACTTCGCTCCACGCACTCCCCGGACGACGACCGGGAGCCCAACCCCCTTTCACGCTACGCCGCGTCACATCACTCTGTAAGCAGTTCGTTGCTATGCGTACAGAAAGGCCCGGCTCCATGCCCCTCGACCGCTCCCTCCCCGACGACGTACACGAAAGCGCCGAAGAGCTGCGCGCCGCGCTGAAGGAGCACGGCATCACGCTGCCGTCGCTCGGCGTCGATCTGCCCGGCTTCGCGGGCGTCTACGGCGTCTCGCTCGTCGCCCTCGGTAACTGCAACGCGGCGACCGCCCGCCGCCTCGCCGAGGTTCTCCGCAAGGCGGCCGCGCGTTGAATGGAGTGCCGCGCCCCGTCCGAACGGGCCTCGGACGGCTGCTGGGTTGGTTACTTCCGGGGCGGGGCGGCCATCGGGCGAGCACCAGTACCGGTGTGCTCGCCGCCACGGCCTGGCCGCCGAAGGCTCCGGCGCGGCGCCGCCTCGTACGCGTCCACGGGGTGCCGCCCGGTCTGCTGCCGCTCTGCGGTGAGGGCAGCGGCCTGGTCCGGCCGTACGTCGCTGCCGCCAAGGCGCGGCAGCGTGCGGCTCAGGACACCCGGCGCCGGGAGTTGGAGGAGGCCGTACGGAGGCTCAACACCTGGTCGTCCGGTGGAGGCGGACGCCGCTGAGGCGCCATGAGGGGCCGGAGCGTCACGCCCCGCCCCGGGCGGCTTCGGCCAGCACCCCGGCCACCAGTCGCCCCGCCCGTACGGCGGGCTCGGCGGTCGTCGGGACGCAGCGGTCCGCCGCCGGGTCGTACGCGGTCATGATCACGCCTGCGTGGTCGGTGTCCGGCTCCTGGAGCGTCACCGCCCGGCCCGGCGCCCGCAGCGTTTCGGCGAGGTCGCGGGAGCGGTGGGCGTCCACGACCGCGTCGCGGCTGCCGTGGACGAGGTGGACCGGTACGCCCGGGTCCCGGCCCGCGGGGAGATCGGCCAGCGGCGCGGTCCCGGTGGTACGTGCCGGAAGGTCGTAACGGCCCGCCACCCCCACCACCGCGCTCGGCCGCCACCCGTCCACGCTCTCCGGACGCAGCGCGACCCCCAGCGCGGCCCCGGCCCCCGCCGACCACCCCGCCAGCACGAACGACTCCCCGTCGCCGCCCAGCCCGCCCGCTTCCTTGCGGACGAAGGCCAGCGACTCCAGCAGGTGCGCCCGGCCGCCGTCCTCGGCGTCCGAGCGCCAGTCCGGTACGAGCACCAGCAGCCCGAGCGCCGCCGCGGCGCGCGCCAGCGGTTCGAGCACCTCCCGCTCGTCGGGGCCGATGCCGTGCCAGAGCAGCACGGTGGGCGCCGCCCCGGATGCCCCTGGCGCCCCGGATACCCCCGACGGCCCGGACGCCCTGGCGGCCCCGGCCGGACGATGGACGTCCAGCCGCTTCCCACTCGGCCCGTAGACCAGCCCGCGTACCGTCTCCACTGCCGTGCCTGCTGTGTCCGCCATGCCCATGTCCGGTGCCATGACGGCACGTTACAACGGGGGCGCGGTGCCTCAGGTGCCCGCGATGGCGTACGACACCACCCAGGCCAGGACCAGCAGACACGGGGCCACCAGGAAGCTGCGCCGGCCGGCAGTACCCCCGTTGCCCATGCCCACCACGGTCAGGAGGGCGGCCACGAAGGCGGCGGCGACCGGCAGGGTGCCGACGATCTGCTGGGCGCCCGTGGAACAGATCGTGCGGGCGTCGCCCTCGGAGCAGCCGTCGCTCGCCATCACCAGAAACGGCGCGAACAGACCGGTCACCCCGGCGAACGCCAGCAGGAGCAGGCCGACGGTGAAGCGGCCCACGGCGGAACCAGTCACCGGCGGTGCGTCGTCGGGCACGGAAGGTGCGGCCGGAGCCTGGTCGTTGATCACGCGGCCCACGCTAGGTCCGCCCGCATCCCCTGCCATCGGTACGGATACTCATCTCCCGGCGGCCCTCCTCCGCACGCCGACTAGGCTGGGTAGGTCGATCGATCTGAAGCGCAGGTCGGAAGCGCAGGTCCGAAGTGCAGGAGTGAGATGGCCGTCAACCTCGTCAATCTGGAAGCCGTCGGCAAGGTGTACGGAACCCGTGCCCTGCTCGACGGTGTCTCGCTCGGCGTCAACGAGGGGGACCGGATCGGCGTCGTCGGGCGCAACGGGGACGGCAAGACCACCCTGATCCGGATCCTCGCCAAGCTGGAGGACGCGGACAACGGCCGGGTCACTCACAACGGCGGCCTGCGCCTCGGCGTCCTTACCCAGCACGACTCCCTCGACCCGGCCGCCACCATCCGGCACGAGGTCATCGGCGATCTCGCCGACCACGAGTGGGCCGGTAACGCCAAGATCCGCGACGTGCTGACCGGCCTCTTCGGCGATCTGCACATGCCGGGCTTCACCCAGGGCCTGGACACCGTCATCGGCCCGCTGTCCGGCGGCGAGCGCCGCCGTATCGCGCTGGCCAAGCTGCTGATCGCCGAACAGGACCTGATCGTCCTCGACGAGCCCACCAACCACCTCGACGTCGAGGGCATCTCCTGGCTGGCCGGGCACCTCCGCGCCCGCCGCTCCGCCCTCGTGGTCGTCACCCACGACCGGTGGTTCCTCGACCAGGTCTGTACGCGGATGTGGGACGTCCAGCGCGGCGATGTCCATGAGTACGAGGGCGGCTACAGCGACTACGTCTTCGCGCGGGCCGAGCGCGAGCGGATCGCCGCCACCGAAGAGGTCAAGCGGCAGAACCTGATGCGCAAGGAGCTGGCGTGGCTGCGGCGCGGCGCCCCGGCCCGTACCAGCAAGCCCCGCTTCCGCATCGAGGCCGCCAACGAACTGATCGCGGACGTCCCGCCGCCGCGCGACAACGCCGAGCTGATGAAGTTCGCCAGCTCCCGGCTGGGCAAGACCGTCTTCGAGCTGAAGGACGTCAGCGTCCAGGCGGGCCCGAAGGTGCTGCTCAAGCACCTGACCTGGCAGCTGGGCCCCGGCGACCGGGTCGGCCTGGTGGGCGTCAACGGCGCCGGCAAGACCTCGCTGCTGCGAGCGCTGGCCGACGCGGCCCGTACCGAGGGCGAGGCGCAGCCGGCCGCCGGCAAGGTCGTCGTCGGCAAGACCGTCAAGCTGGCGTACCTCTCCCAGGAGGTCGGCGAACTCCCCCCGACGCTGCGGGTGCTGGAAGCCGTCCAGCAGGTGCGCGAGCGGGTCGACCTGGGCAAGGGCCGGGAGATGACCGCCGGCCAGCTGTGCGAGAAGTTCGGGTTCACCAAGGAGAAGCAGTGGACGCCGGTCGGTGATCTGTCGGGCGGTGAGCGCCGCCGCCTCCAGATCCTGCGCCTCCTCATGGACGAGCCCAACGTCCTCTTCCTCGACGAGCCCACCAACGACCTCGACATCGAGACCCTGACCCAGCTGGAGGACGTGCTCGACAGCTGGCCCGGTTCGCTGATCGTCATCAGCCACGACCGCTACTTCATCGAGCGCACCACCGACCGGGTCCACGCGCTGCTGGGCGATGCCACCCTGCGGATGCTGCCGCGCGGCCTGGACGAGTACCTGGAGCGCCGCCGGAAGGTCGTCGAGGCCGCAACGCCGGTGCCTGCGCAGCAGTCCGCCGCCCCCAAGAAGGCTGCCGCCGTCAACCGCGCCGCCCAGAAGGAACTCCAGAAGATCGAGCGCCAGTTGGACAAGCTCGGCGACAAGGAGACCAAGCTCCACGCCCAGATCGCCGAAAACGCCACCGACTTCGAAAAGGTCGCCGGCCTCGACGCCCAACTCCGCGAACTGAGCACGGAGAAGGACGAGCTGGAAATGCGGTGGCTGGAGCTGGCGGAGGAGGCGTAGCCACGGACGACGCGCGGCTCCTGGAGCGACGCCGGTCACCGCGGGGAACCGACCTCGTGATCACGTGGTGGCCGGCGGTGCTTCAGCGGGCATTTCCGCATGCGGGGGCTCATGCCAACGGTTTTCTGACCTCACGGCGAATCCCGTCTGCCTTGTCCGCGGATTCCTGGAGGTCGACGGGCTGAGGATCCTTCGCCAGATCCGAGGCATCGGTTCGCTCGATGGCCGTCTCAGGATCGTCGATGACACGGTAAAGCCCCAGCATCACCAGCGACTTGGTCCTCGACGAGTACTGGCCGCCCGTTGCCTTGATGTTGTGCCCATTGGCCCCGTCATGCGGCACCGTGATCCGGTATCTCGGCCCGTCGGACCCGCCCGACGAACACCCGTGTCTGAGAGCCGCGATCGATGCCAGTGTCCCTATCACCAGCACACCGGCCAAGGCGCCAAGGGTGCCCCACGTCTTTCCGGCATTCCGCTTGCTTGGGGGAGTACATCATGCCGCGATCTCCTTGGCAGATTCGTCGCCTCGATCAAGCCGCAATCTCGGCGCATGCGCGACTTCCGCATATCCTCCGCACGCTCATCGCCAGCAACCTCGTGCCACGGACACGCTGAGGTTCACTCTTCCACTATTGAAGCTCGATCTTTGATTTTTCGCGCTCGTAGCAATCGACGGCCCAACCTTCCCCGTCCATGAGGCTCTCCCAGAATCCTGGAACCAGCCAAGGGGAAGGGCAGATGGAAATCCCGCCATGCGCATCGATGAAAGTGTTCCAAGTCGAAGGGATTTCAGTTTGGGAGACTTCGAAGAGTCGGGTATCGAACAGCCCGGGAAGCTGCTGAGGGATGCTTTCGATGCGAACATAATTCTGACCGTCTGACTGGGCATATACTTCAAGTACTGAATATTCCTTTCCGGGGGTCAAGGAAGACGCTCCTTGAGTGATTGCTGCTTCAGAGGAAGGGGCTCCCGTGAATCGGACTTTCACTGTACTTAGCCTCCGAGTTTCGCCTTGTAGTCATAGAGGAGGATTTGGCCTGTCTTTTTGTTCATGTAGTAGTGAACTTCGAAGCCGCCCTGAGGGCTAGAGTACCGCGGCGTGGTGTACTTTCCCCAATCGCTAAGCTCTCCAGGTTGTTGGCGAAATAGTCCACCTTCTCCAGTGAGGTCCTTGTTGCCAATCCTTTCACCTGAAATGATCATTCTGGAATCCTTGATTGCCTGATCGGCCAGAAAGCCATCCTCACGGAATGGGGAGCTGGCTGAATCGAAGCGCAGCTTGTCGGTGAGTTGTCTCGCATTCATGGATCCAGGATTGAAATTCCCGAATTCATCCTTCCCTGCTTTCCCTAGATCGTTAAGGGAGGGTCGTGCAGGCTCGCACTTAAGTCCCATTGGGTCCACTGACGCGTGGGGATTGCGTACGTATGTAGCGGGGTTGGGGGATGGGGTCAAGCCGAGAGGGTCGGGGGAAAAATAGCGGGAGGTGTTTGGGTCGTAATGACGGTAGAAGTTGTAATGTAGTTGAGTTTCGGGGTCGAAGTATTGGCCGGGGAAGCGGAGGGGGGTGTAGGCCGTGGCGTCCCGGTTCCAAGCAGTCGTGCCCCAGAGAGTGCTGCGGGTGCGCCAGGCGATAGAGCCGTTGATGTTGAGGAGTTCGGCTGGGGAGCCGATGAGGTCGGTGGCGATGGCGAAGAAGCGCTTGTCGATGGCCGATTGGGGCGCGTTGGCGAGTGATGTGGTTTTGCGTTCCGTTTGAGTCAACGGAGATAGGCCCCCATAATCCCAGGTAAGGGCAATTGCTTCGCAGTCCCCTGAGGTGTGGGTTGTCTGTTCGGAGAGGGTGGGGCCGTCCCAGGTGAATCCTGTCTGTTGAGTAACCGATTGACCGTTCCGCGTCAGGCGCTGTTTGGCTATTCGACGGCCCAGAGGGTCGTAGAGGTAGCGCCAAGTGGTGCCGTCGGGGGTGATGACGGTGGTGAGCCGATCCTCGGTATTCCAGGTGTACCGCCAGGTGTCGGGTTTGCGGGAGAGGCGGGTTTTTTGGCGGAGGATTACTCGGCCGAGGGCGTCGTGTTCGTAGCGGATGGCGCCGGCTTTGGTGATGCGGGTGCCGGTGTAGGCGCGACTGCCTCGGGCGGAGGGATTAGCGTGCCGATCGGGCCAGGTGGCGTGGGCTTGGTTGCCGGCTTCGTCGTAGGCGTAGGCCTCGGTCCAGTCGGTGGCGTGGACGGCGGTGACGCGGCCGGCGCGGTCCAGGTCAAAGGTGCGGCGTCCGGTGTGAGAGTCGTCGATCGCGGTGAGGTTGCCGTCGGGGCGGTAGGTGTAGCCGCGGTGGAGGACCCGTTGGGCTTCGACAGCGGCAGGGTTCGGTGTCCGGGCTGTCCCGGTGGGGGACTGGAGCCTGTCGGTGGCAGCTGTGGTGAGGGACTGGGTGGTGAGGCGGCCGGTGGGATCCCAGGTGTGGGTGAGCTGGAGATGGTCGCCGATGGTCCGGGTGAGTTCTTGGCCGGCTGCGTCGTGGGCGAAGGCTAGGACATGGCCGGCGATGTCCATGGTGGTGCGGTTGCCGGCGGCGTCGTACGTGTAGGTGGTGGTGTGGCCGGTGGGGGTGGTGCGGGAGGTGCGGCGGCCCAGGGCGTCGTAGGTGAACGTCATGGTGCGGCCGTTGACCGTCTCGGCGGTGACGCGGCCGAGGGTGTCGCGGGTGTAGGTGACTGTGGCGTCAGGGTTGGCCGCTTGGTGGAGGTTGCCGGCGGCGTCGTGGGCGTAGGTAGTGACGAGACCGGCGGCGTCCTTGTGTGTGATGCGGCCGAGGGTGTCGCGGGTGTAGGTGGTGACTTCGCCGAGGGTGTTGGTGCGAGTGGCGAGTTGGCCCGCGGCGTCATGGGTGTAGGCCAGCACTCGGTCGTCGAAGTCAGTCTCGGATATGAGGCGTCCAGCGCCGTCGTATCCGTAGTTCCAGGTGAGACCTTGAGGGTTCGTGACCTGGGTGAGGCGGAGTTCGGTGTCGTGGGTGAACTCGTGGCGGACGCCGTCGGGGTCGGTGCGGGCCGTGAGCAGGTCGAAGTGGCTGTACTCGAAGCGGGTGGTCTGGCCGATGGCGTCGGTGTGGGTGAGGCGGTTGCCTTCGCCGTCGTAGGTCCATTCCTCCGTGGCGCCGGTCGCGTCGATGCGGGCGGCGAGCTTGCCTTCGACTGTCCACAGCATGTGGGTGGTCTCGCCGAGCGGGTCGGTGACGGAGGTGGTGCGGCCGAAGGCGTCGCGGCGGTAGTGGGTGGTGGCGCCCAGTGGATCGGTGACGGTCAGGGGCAGACCGGCCTCGTTGCAGTAGAGGCGGGTGGTGTTGCCGAGGGCGTCGGTGACTGAGGAGACGTGGCCGAGAGGGTCGTGGGTGTAGGTGGTCGTGGCGCCGGTGGGGTCGGTGGTGGAGGTCCGGTTGCCGTCGGCGTCGTAGGTGTGGGTCCAGGTGGTGCCGTCCGGACCGGTGCTGGTCAGGGGCAGGCCGAATTCGTTGTAGCTGGTGGTGGCGGTGGAGTCGTCGGGGAGGGTGACGGTGACCGGGCGACCTTCGTCGTCGTAGTCGATGTGGGTGGTGCGGCCCAGCGCATCGGTGGTGGACAGGACACGGTGCTTGGCGTCCCGGACCGTGCGGGTGGTGGCGCCGGTGGGGTCGGTCTCCGCGACGATCTGGTGGCGGTCGTTGACCTCGTAGCGGGTGACCTGGCCCTGGGAGTTGTGGAGCAGGTTGGTGCGCAGGCCCGTTTCGGGATCAGGGTCGCCCCAGGTGAACTGGGCGCGGAGGTGGCCCGCTATGCCGCCCTGTGAGGTGCAGCGGTCATCGTCGTCGTAGACGTAGGCGTAGCTGCTGTTGTTGGTGTCGGTCCAGGAGGTGATGCGGCCGGCGTCGTCGTAGGTGAAGCGCAGTGGCAGGCCGGAGGAGTTGGTGGTGGTGATGAGGTTGCCGGCGTCGTCGTAGCCGTACGTCATCAGGAGTTGGTCGGTGCCGTCGGGGGCTGCGTCGGCGAGGTGGAGGGCGGTGATGCGGCCCTCGTCGGTGGTGAGCAGGAGGCGGTAGCCGGCGCTGTGGGTGATGGCGGTGGGGGTGCCGTCTTCGGTGTAGTCGAAGGTGTGGTGGTTGCCGCGACGGTCGGATATCTCGTCGAGGACGGCGAGGTCTTCGGTGTAGGTGGTGAAGTAGCGGCGGGTGCCGGTGACCGGGTCGGTGAGGAGATAGTCGCCGTCCGGGGTGCGCTCCAGAGGGTGGCCGTCGCCCTCGGTGGGGAGGGTGGGCACGCCGACGGCCGGGTGCGGGTAGAGCAGGAAGTTGCCCTCCTCGCCGATGAGGATGACGCCCTCGGCGTCGATCTCCAGCCGCTGGTCGACGGTGCTCATCCACGTCGGGCCGAACCAGCGGCCGGTGCGGTAGGACGACTCGAAGGTGCGGGTGAAGGTGAGGGGGAGGCTGCCGGGGAGTACGACGTCGGTCTGCGGCAGGATCATCCGGCCGGTGGCCATGTCGATGGGGTCGTTGCCGAAGGTCTTGCACCAGGCGGTACGGGCCCGGTCCATGACGGTGCGCTTGCCGCCGTCCTTGACGGCCGTCCGCGCGGCCCCCTTGGCCGCGTCCTTCGCCCCCGCCTTCACCATGCCCTTGCCGATGGCGCCGGCGCCCTTGCCGCCGACCAGGTTGGCGATGAGGGCCCCACCCGCATCCCATGGGTCGCTGCCCCAGCCGTCGCCGAGCATCCCCTTGGCCAGGCGGCCGGGGTGGGCGGCGGCACTGGCCAGGCCGAGTCCGGTCTTGGCGACGTTGGCCAGGTACATCTGGGGGTGGGCGAGGTTGTACGGCTCCGCCGGGTTCAGAGTGCGGGCCAGATTGACCGTCTCCACAACGGCCTTGCCCGCACCACCGACGACGTGCATCAGGTTCATGCCGCCGGCCGCGATGCCGTCAGCGGTGTCGAAGGCCGCCTCAGTGGTGAACTTGGGTGCTTGCGGGGCGTGTTCCAGGGCGCCCTTGAGGGCGTGCTGTGCCTTCTCTGCGGCTTCGTTGCGCTGGCTGCGGGCGTTCTTGAGGATGTCCTGCGCCGCCTCGCGGCCCTGGTCGCCGGGGTCGTGGAATTCGCCGGGCTCATCGGGCTTGGGCCCGGGGTCGGAACCCTCGTCCCGCGCGGCGTTGTAGGCATCGGCCTTCGCGAGGTACGTATCGAGCTGGTGGCGGTAGGCGTCTTGCGCCTTCTTGGTCTTGTCCTCGGCCGCCTGCCACGCGTCGATGGCCGACTGGGCCTTCTTCTGGGCCCAGGAGACCGTCTCGGCGTAGGAATCGAGGGCCTTCCACGCCGCCTCACAGGCGTCCGCGGTGTGCATCCATTGTTTGGGGTGCACGTCGAACTTCTCGTGGAAGCTGTCGGCGGCCTTTCCCTTCCAGGATCCGGCGTCCAGTTTGCGGATTCCCTGGCCGACGCGTTCGAAGGCCGTGTAGAAGTCCTTCAGGTGCGCGGCGGATTCATTGATCTTCGCGACGTCTCCGTGGATCAGCTCCTTGGGGTCGTCACTCTCCCCCAGCTGCCGCTCATCGACCTGAGCGCCCAGCGCATCGGCGACGTCGTCACCGGCCGAGCGGACGGCCTTGGCCGCGCCGTCCGCACCGACGAAGTCGAGAGTATCGGCGGTTTTGTCCGTGGCGTAGTCGACCGCCTCGCCGGCCGCTTCCTTTACGCCGTCGACGGCGTTGCCGACCGTGTCGGCCGCGGAATTGATGCCGTCCTTGACGTCCCCGAGCATGTCGCCGAGACCCATCGGTTCTCAACCCCCCAGTTGTGCTGTGCAGCAGTGGATGTGCAGTGGTGGCGGTGCGACGGAGACTCAGGATCCGTCGTGGTCGTTGGCCTGCGCCTGGCTGTCACGCGCCATTTTCAGTGGCCGCATGGCCCAGTTGTGGTCCGCGTCGCCCGCCCACTTGGACGTGGAGAAGTCCTTGCCCGTCTGGTCCGCCGCTTGCTCGACTTCATGAAATGCCTTGCGGGATCTGGCCGAGCTGGGGTCCCAGTCCGCGTCCTCGAACTGGGTGACCGCGTTGTCCTCGCGGACTTGCTTCCACGTCCGGTGCTTCAGCTGTTCCTCCGTCACCGTCGGGTCACCCATCAGCAAGGCATTCGCCCCGACCTTCAACGTCGTCGAAACGTACTGCTCCTGCTCGTGATAAAGCCCGGCGGTCAAATCAAGACGGCGCGCGAATTCGTTGGCCTCATGGATGAGCAGACGAACGCCCCAGCCCCAGCGTTCACAGAACGAATCGAATGTGGAACTTACCTCGGCATGTCCGGCCTCCATGCCGGAGAGAGCCAGCTTGTCGAATCCCTGGCCGAGTTGGGCGCTGGTGTCGAAGCCCAGTTCGTTCAGTTCCGCGATCGCGTCATGGATGCCCTTGGTGACCTGTTTCAGGGCTTCCGGGTCGAGCTCGTAACCTTCGGCGGATGTCATGCCGCACCCCCGGCCGTGGGTGCCTCGGGCCGGCCTCCGGCCTCACCAGGCTCGGTGAGATTGACTGCCACGGAGCCTGGGACGATGCCGCTGACCGGCGGGAAAACCATCGCCTGCTCGCTGCCCGCGTCCAGCACCACGCCCGCGGGCCCCTCGATGGCGGGGATGACGACGTCCAGGAGCCGCGCACCGACCGCGCGGACGTAGGGCAGCTCGGCTTCAGGGTTGGCGCCTCGGGCCACGGCGAAGCGGGCCAGCTCCTGCTCGTCGGAGAAGGCGTACAACCAACGGATACCGGTCAACTCGGCTGACATGAGAGAGTCATTGACAACCGGCACCAATACCGACGTCCGGCGCAACTCACCCACCAGTGCGGCTGGATTCGGATGCCCTGCGTGAGCTGCCGCTACTTCGTCGGCCAATGACATGACGGATCGCTCCCTCCCCCGTTTTCCCTCAACTGCCGAACCTACTTTCGCATATGGCACTGACAGTGCAGGCAAAGGTACTTCGGCGAAAAACCGGCCGCTGGTTCTTTTTGAATTCAACAAGGTGGAGTGGAGCGTGAAGAGCGGCCTGATGGTGGACGCGCCTGGTGTGGGGCCGGCCCTGCTCGCTATGGGACCGCTATGGGACCGCTATGGGACCGCCTTGAGGGCGGCCAGCCGCCCTCAACTTTCCAAGGGAACAGTCGATTTCCGCCGATACCTCGTCTTGCGTGCTACCCACCCGCGGGGCGCGGTTCGCGAACGCCCCGCCGGCGCCGGGATATCGCCCTGCACACCGGCCTTGCACCCGGCCCCGTGCCCCGCCCGGAGAGCCCGGCCCACACCCCCGTAGCAGCGGCAACCAGCCCAGATTGGCCGGGATTCCAGCATTCCGGGGGCTTCTTCCGGGTAGGGGGCGCGCTATTGCAGCCGAGCGTGTAGCTTCCCGGGGACAAGCGGCCCGGCCGGGCCGCGCCGGGGCCCGCCGGAGCGGGGGAGGTTGCTCGATGGGCGTGCGGCTCATGGTGGTCGACGATCATCGTCTGCTCGCGGAGGCGCTCGCCTCGGCGCTGAAGCTGCGCGGGCACCGTGTCCTGGCGGCGGCCGCGCCGAGCGCCGGGGCCGCGGAGCTGGTGGTGAGCCGGGCGCCCGAGGTGTGCCTGCTGGGGACCGCCGCGCCCGCCCGGCCCGGCGCCTTCGACCCGGTCGTACGGATCAAGAAGGAGCGGCCGCAGGTCGCGGTGGTGGTGCTGGGACCGGTGCCCAGCCCGCGCGGGATCGCCGCCGCCTTCGCTGCCGGGGCCTCCGGTTACGTCCGTAACGACGAGCGGATCGAGGGCGTGGAGCGCGCCATGATGAAGGCGCGGGCGGGGGAGTCGGCGGTCTCGCCGCAGCTGTTGCAGCAGGCCTTCGAGGAGCTGCTGCACCCCGCGGCGCAGCCCGACGACGAGGGCGCGCGGCTGCTGGAGCTGCTCACCCCGCGCGAGGTCGAGGTACTGATGCGGGTCGCGGACGGCGAGGACACCCGGCTGATCGCGGCGGGGATGGAGATCGCGCCGAGTACGGCGCGTACGCATGTGCAGCGCGTGCTGATGAAGCTGGAGGTGGGGTCACGGCTGGAGGCCGCGGCCCTGGCGGCGCGTACCGGGCTGCTGGACCGGGCGGCGGGCGGCCGTGCGGCACGCGCCGCGGCGGGGGCGGGGCCGGGGCTGGAGCCGGAGCCGGGGCTGGAGCCGGATGATCCGCCTCCGCCCCTGCCCCCGCTGTCGCAGTAAGCGCGTTCCGCGCCTCCGCCCCCTGCTGTCGCAGTAGGCGAGTTCAGCCCCCGCCGTCGCAGTAAACGCGCCCCGCCCCCGCCGTACCCGCGCTCCCCTCAGCCCTCGGCGGCCCCGTCCTCGGTCGCGGCCTGTAGTTCCTCGGCCGTCGGCGGGACGGCCGGCCGCAGCTTCAGCCATATGAGGAAGAAGAGACCGAGGGCGAGCATGCCCAGGCCCGTCCACAGGTTGATGTTGATGTCCTGGGCCTTCTTGAGGTCGGCGTCCGAGGCCGTCAGGCCGGCGATGGTGACGATCACGCCGTAGACGACGAACAGGCCGCCGATGATGCGCCGTACGTCGAAGAGCCGCGCGGCGGTCGCCGACTCGCGCTCCAGCTCCTCGACCTCGTGCTGGTAGTCACTCATGGTGCGTCAACTCCGCTGTTCAGGCAGGTTCAGAAGGAGAAGGGGATGTAGCAGACGGCGGCGAGGACGACCGCTCCCCAGCCCAGCAGGGCCGGCTTTCGGTACCAGGCGTCGTCACCCTCGGCCGGCAGTTCCTCCATGCCGGGGGACCGCGATCCGTAGACCAGGCCCGCCAGCGATGCGGCCGGCTTGGGCTTGGTGACCAGGGTGACGAGGACCATCACCAGCGCGCCGACGACGAACGCCACGATCGAGGAGACGAAGTTGGCGCCCTGCTCGGAGGGGATCGCGATGATGCCCTGCTTGTAGAGCCAGAAATAGTTGATCATCGCGGCGACCGTGCCGGACAGCAGACCCCAGAAGCCGGCCGCGGCGCTGGTCCGCTTCCAGAACATGCCGATGATGAAGACGACGAACAGGGGGACGTTGAAGAAGGAGAAGAGCGTCTGGAGGTAGTTCATGATGTTGCTGAAGGACGAGGCGATGAAGGCCGTGCCCATGCCGATCAGCACACCGACCGCGGTGACCACGCGTCCGGTCTTGAGGTAATAGCGGTCCTCGCGGCCCTTCTTGAGGTACGCCGCCCAGATGTCGTTGGTGAAGACCGTGTTGAAGGACGAGACGTTGGCGGCCATGCCGGCCATGAAGGCGGCGAGCAGACCGGTCACCGCGATGCCCAGCACACCGTTGGGCAGCAGGTCCCGCATCAGCACCGGGATCGCGTCGTTGTACTGGAGCCCGTCCTTGGACTTGCCCAGCGTCGGCTCCATGACCAGCGCGATCAGGCCCGGGACGACCACCACCAGCGGGATGAATATCTTGGGGAAGGCGGCGATCAGCGGGGTGCGCTTGGCGGCGGAGAGGTTCTTCGCGGACAGCGCGCGCTGCACCTCGGCGAAGTTGGTGGTCCAGTAGCCGAAGCTCATCACGAAGCCGAGGCCGAGGACGATGGTGAGCCAGTTCGCGCCGAGCGCGTTGGTCTCGCCGATGCCGGTGCCCTTCCAGGCGGTGAGGAAGGCGTCGCCGTGCGAGGAGTTGAGTGAGTCCGTCAGGCCGTCCCAGCCCCCGACGCGCTTGAGGCCGACGATGGTCAGCGGGATCAGCGCGGCCAGGATGACGAAGAACTGGAGCACCTCGTTGTAGATCGCCGAGGAGAGGCCGCCGATGGTGATGTACGCCAGGACGAAGACACCCGCCACGACGATCGCGACCCACTGCGGCCAGCCGAGCAGCGCCTGGAGCACGATCGCCATGGCGTACAGGTTCACGCCGGCGATCAGCACCGAGGAGACGGCGAAGATGACCGAGGAGAGGAGATGGGAGGAGGGGCCGAAGCGGTGCAGCAGGAACTCGGGCACCGAGCGGACCTTGGAGCCGTAGTAGAACGGCATCATCACCAGGCCCAGGAAGACCATCGCCGGGATGGCGCCGATCCAGTACCAGTGCACGGTGTAGGCCCCGTACTGCGCACCGTTGGCGGCCATACCGAGGATCTCGGTGGCGCCGAGGTTGGCGGCGACGAAGGCGAGGCCGGTGACCCAGGCAGGCAGGGACCGCCCGGAGAGGAAGAAGTCCAGGCTCGTCTTCACGCTGCGCTTGGCCGCGAATCCGATGCCGAGGACGACGACGAAGTAGATGGCCAGGATCGTGTAATCGAGCCCGTTGGTGGGAAGCCGTAGCCCTTCGGCCAGGGTGATCATGGGCGACTCATTTCGCGGGTCCGGAGGCGCGGCCCCCGGAGGACACATCTTTGTGCGATCGGAACGCACAAAAACGTACGCGCGGTCGTCGCGAAACTGAATACTTTTGTTTGGTTCAGTTGTGCATTCGTGATCGGGCTGGCCGGGATGTCGGGAATGTTCCCCTGGGGTTTCTGTGAGGGCCCAGTGAGGTCCCGGCGTTGACGCAACTGTTTAGTTGTGCTTCATTGTGTTTGTTTGTGTTTGGTAGCAGGGTGAGGAGCTCCCGTGAAAAAGACGTCGACCCGGCTGGCGGACGGCCGGGAGCTCATCTACTACGACTCGCGCGACGACGTCGTACGCGATGCGGTCGACCACCGCCCCCTCGACCCCGTGGCCACCGCCTCGCAGATCCGCCACGACCGGCTCCTCGGCGACTCCGTCGCCATCGCCTCGCACCGCCAGGCCCGCACCTACCACCCGCCGGCCGACGAGTGCCCGCTGTGCCCCTCCCGTGACGGCAGGCACTCCGAGATCCCTGCCGCGGACTACGACGTCGCCGTCTTCGAGAACCGCTTCCCGTCCCTCGCCGGCGACAGCGGCCGCTGCGAGGTCGTCTGCTTCACCTCCGACCATGACGCCTCCTTCGCCGACCTCACCGAGGAGCAGGCCGCCCTGGTCCTGGAGGCCTGGACCGACCGCACCGCGGAGCTGTCCCAACTCCCGGGCGTGGAACAGGTCTTCTGCTTCGAGAACCGCGGCGCCGAGATCGGCGTCACCCTCGGCCACCCGCACGGGCAGATCTACGCGTACCCCTTCGTCACCCCGCGCACCACGCGCATGCTCACCTCGCTCGCCGCACACCACGAGGCGACCGGCGGGGGCAACCTCTTCGACGAGGTGGTCGCCGACGAGCTGGCCGACGGCCGCCGCATCGTCCTCGAAGGCGAGCACTGGGTGGCCTTCGTCCCGTACGCCGCCCACTGGCCCTACGAGGTGCACCTCTACCCCAAGCGCCGGGTCCCCGACCTGCCCGCCCTCGACGACGCCGCGCGCACAGAATTCCCACAGATCTATCTGGAAGTCTTGCGGCGCTTCGACCGGATCTTCGGTGGGGGGGACGGCGGGAAGGAAGGGGGCGGGGATCACGGGCCACGGGCGGCCGGTGCCGCCCGTACGCCGTACATCGCCGCCTGGCACCAGGCCCCGCTGCACGCCGGGCACCGCGGCGAATTTGCACTTCACCTCGAGCTTTTCACCATTCGCCGCACTTCCGGCAAGCTGAAGTTTCTCGCGGGTTCCGAATCCGGCATGAATGTGTTCATCAATGATGTGCCGCCGGAGGCCGCGGCCGAGCGACTGCGAGAGGTAGCGAGCAAGTGAGCAAGAAGTACCTGGTCACGGGCGGTGCGGGATATGTCGGCAGCGTCGTTGCGGCCCATCTGCTCCAGGCCGGTCACGAGGTGACCGTGCTGGACGACCTGTCCACCGGACACCGCGAGGGCGTCCCCGCAGGTGCCCACTTCATCGAGGGCCGCATCCAGGACGCCGTGAAGTGCCTCGACCCCTCCTACGACGCGGTGCTGCACTTCGCCGCCTTCTCCCAGGTCGGCGAGTCCGTCGTGGACCCCGAGAAGTACTGGCGCAACAACGTCGGCGGCACCATGGACCTGCTCGCCGCGATGCGCGACGCCGGCGTCCGCACCCTCGTCTTCTCCTCCACCGCCGCCACCTACGGCGAGCCGAAGTCCACCCCGGTCACCGAGTCCGCCGAGACCGCGCCCACCAGCCCGTACGGCGCCAGCAAGCTCGCCGTCGACCACATGATCAGCGGTGAGGCCGCGGCCCACGGCCTGGCCGCCGTCTCGCTGCGCTACTTCAACGTCGCCGGCGCCTACGGCAGCTGCGGCGAGCGCCACGACCCCGAGTCGCACCTCATCCCGCTCGTCCTCCAGGTCGCCCAGGGCAAGCGCGAGGCGATCTCCGTCTTCGGCGAGGACTACCCCACCCCCGACGGCACCTGCGTCCGCGACTACATCCACGTCGCCGACCTCGCCGAGGCCCACCTCCTCGCCCTCGACGCCGCCACCACGGGTGAGCACCTGATCTGCAACCTCGGCAACGGCAACGGCTTCTCCGTCCGCGAGGTCATCGAGACCGTCCGCAAGGTCACCGGGCACCCCATCCCCGAGGTCACCGCCCCGCGCCGCGGCGGCGACCCGGCCGTGCTGGTGGCCTCCGCCCGGACCGCCATCGACCGCCTCGGCTGGCGGCCCAGCCGCGCCGACCTCGCGGAAATCGTCGGCGACGCCTGGCAGTTCGCGCAGCACCTCGACCGGACGAAGGAGTCCTGATGACCGCTCACGGAGCCGCCGCCCCGGCCACCGGGCGCCCGCACGGCGCCCAGTACACCGCGGACGAATTCGCCGCGGTGTACGGCGCCGCCCCCACGGGCACCTGGGCGGCGCCCGGCCGGGTCAACCTGATCGGTGAACACACCGATTACAACGACGGTTTCGTGATGCCGCTCGCCCTCCCGCACACCACCCTCGCCGCCGCCTCGGCCCGCACCGACGGGGTGCTGCGGCTGCACTCCGGCGGCGCCGACGGCGGCATCGTCGAACTGCGCATCGACGAGCTGCGGCCGGCTCCCCAGGGAGGCTGGGCCGCCTACCCGGCCGGTGTCGTCTGGGCGATGCGGGAGGCCGGACTGCCCGTCGGCGGTGCGGATCTGCACTACGACAGCACGGTGCCCACCGGCGCCGGACTCTCCTCCTCCGCGGCCCTGGAGATCGTCACCGCGCTCGCCCTCAACGATCTGTATGCGCTCGGCCAGGAGCCGCAGCGACTGGCCCAGCTCGCCCAGCGGGCCGAGAACGCCTTCGTCGGCGTGCCCTGCGGGATCATGGACCAGACCGCTGCGGCCTGCTGCACCGAGGGTCATGCCCTGTTCCTCGACACCCGCGACCTCACCCGGCGCCAGATCCGGTTCGATCTTGCGGGGGAGGGGCTGCGGCTCCTCGTCGTGGACACGCGGGTGAAGCACGAGCTGGGGGACGGCGCATACGCGGAGCGGCGCGCCGGCTGTGAGCGCGGCGCGCGGGCGCTCGGGGTGCGTGCCCTGCGTGATGTGCCGTACGCGCAACTGCCGGAGGCACTCGACAAGCTGGCCGACGAGCCCGTCGTCCAGGCCCTCGTCCGGCACATCGTCACCGAGAACCACCGGGTCGAAGAGGTCATCGCCCGGCTCGACGCGGGCCGCACCCGCGCCATCGGCCCGCTGCTGACGGCCGGCCACGCCTCGCTCCGCGACGACTTCAAGATCTCCTGCCGCGAACTCGACCTCGCCGTCGACACCGCCCACGCGGCGGGCGCCCTGGGGGCCCGGATGACCGGCGGCGGCTTCGGCGGCTCGGCGGTCGTGCTCGTCGAGGAGTCCGGCGCCACGGCCGTCGGCGCGGCGGTCACCGAGGCGTTCGCGGCGGCCGGCCATGCCGTCCCGCGGATCTTCGAGGCGGTCCCGAGCGCGGGCGCACACCGCGTCGAGTAGGGCGCGCCGGGCGGCGCGCGGCCACCGCGGCGGCGCCGAACGGCCCGGGTGAGGGAGCAGTTTCGTCAATCACCCTCCCTTGCCGCAACCCGTCCGTACGCTGGGAGCCTGCACCGGTGGGGGCCGGTGCCGATCAGGGGGCGAGACCGTTCGGGTACGGCGCCCGGGGTGGGGTAGTCATGTCGGCACGGCGGCGGCCGTGCGGCTGAGGCGATCTTCAATCCTGGCGTCGTGCCCGCTATGGTCCGTTCACCGGGACAGGGGGTCTCTGTGCAACGCATCCGGGTTCTGGTGGTCGACGACCACCGCATCTTCGCCGAATCCCTGGCGGCCGCGCTCGCCGCGGAACAGGACGTGGACGTCGCGGCCGCGGGCAGTGCCCCCGCGGCGCTGCGCAATCTGGACCGTGCGGTCACCGACGGCCGCCGGTTCGACGTGCTGCTCGCCGACGCCGACCTCGCCGCGCCGCTGCTCGCGGTGCCCGCGCAGGGGGCGGCCCGCGAGACCGTGCCGCGCGCCGTCCCGCGGGACGGCATCGCGCTGGTCTCCGGCCTGCGCACCAGCCATCCGTATCTGCGCACCGTCGTCCTCGCCGACCGCGACGATCCGCGCCGCGCGGCCGCCGCGCTGCAAGCCGGTGCCTCCGGCTGGGTGGCCAAGGACTGCTCGCTCTCCCGGCTGCTCGCCGTCATCCGCGGGGTGCTGCGGGACGAGACGCATCTGCCGCCGGCGCTGCTGACCGGTGTGCTGCGGGAGCTGACGGCGGCCCGCAAACACCGTTCCGAGAGCGAGCGGCTGGTGGAGTCGCTGACCCCGCGCGAGCGCGAGGTGCTGCGCTGCATGGTGGCGGGCCTGGGCCGCAAGGCGGTCGCCGAGCGGCTTTTCCTCTCCCCGCACACGGTCCGTACGCATATGCAGAATGTGCTCGGCAAGCTCGGGGTGCACTCCACTCTCGCGGCGGTCGCGCTGGCCCGCCGGGCCGGGGTCGGCCCGGTCGAGCTGGAGGCGGCGGCCGCGGCGGCCTCGGTGCCGGTGCCGTGAGGGGCTGACGGGCCGAGGGACGGGGGCTGAGCGGCCGAACGTCGGGTGGTCGACGGTCGGGTGGCCGAGGACGGGTGACCGCCCCGCGCCCCACCCGGCCGCCGCGAGCGCGCAAGTGCCCTACGCGCCGGGTTCCGTCAGTACGGCCACACCCCGGGCGCTCAGCGTGACCCGGTCGACGGGCCCGGCCCCGCCCCCGCCCGTCGCGTCCGCCGCCAGCGCATCCCGCATCGGCGCCGGCAGCCCGACCTCGACGGTCCGCGCCCCGTGGTTGAGCAGGAAGACATAGCGCCCGCCGGCGCCCTCGCGGACGGTGGCCTGGACACCCTCCGGCAGCCCCGGCAGGACGGGCGCCACCCCGGCCGCCGCCCGTACGTCGTCCAGCAGGGCCCGCATCAGCGCGGCATCGAGCCGGGTGCCGACGTACCAGACCGTGCCCCGCCCGTAGGCGTGCCGGGTCACCGCGGGCCGGCCGGCGAGGTCCCCGTCCGTGAAGTGGGCGAGCGCCTCGGCCCCTTCGAGGTCGATGACCTCCGACCACAGATCCGCCCGTCCCGTACGGACGCCGTCGCCGACCGCCACCGACCGCCCCTCGTCCAGCGGCCAGAACTCCTCCACCCGCAGGCCCAGCAGCTCCCGCAGCGGCGCCGGACAGCCGCCGGGGTGCACCCGGTCGTGCGCGTCGACGATCCCGGAGAAGAACGACACCAGCAGCTGCCCGCCGTCGCGGACGTAGGAAGCCAGCCGCTGGGCGTCGTCCGCGGTGAGCAGATACAGATTGGGCGCCACGACGAGCCGGTAGCCGGACAGCTCACGCTGCGGCGGGACCACGTCGCAGGCCACACCCGCCTCGAACAGCGGCCGGTAGTGATCCAGCGCGATACGGGAGTGGTCCAGTGCGGTCGACGGCTTGGAGTCCAGCTCCAGCGCCCACCAGCTGTGCCAGTCCGTCAGCAGCGCCACCTCGGCCCGCGACCGGGTCCCCTCGATGCCCGGAACCGACGCCAACTCCCGCCCCAGAGCCGACACTTCGCGGAAGATGCGGGTGTCGGTACCGCTGTGCGGCAGCATCGCCGAGTGGAACTTCTCCGCGCCACCCAGCGACTGCCGCCACTGGAAGTACAGCACCGCATCCGCGCCCTGGGCGACGGCCTGCCAGCTCCACAGCCGCATCGCGCCGGGCGGCTTGGGGCCGTTGCGGGGCCGCCAGTTGACCGCGCCGGGCGCCTGTTCCAGCAGCATCCAGGGCTGTCCGGAGCGCGCCGAGCGCATCAGGTCGAAGACATAGCCGGCCCGGATGTGGTCGTCCGGCACATACGGGTCCTGGTAGAAGTCCAGCGCCATCGTGTCCATGTGCGCCGACCAGGCGAAGGCATCGACGGGCTTGTGCTGCGGCATCAGATTGGTGGTGACCGGAACCTGGGGGGTCACGCGCTCCAGCACCGCCTTTTCGGCCAGGTAGCAGGCGCGCAGGGCCTCGTCGCCAAAGCGCAGATAGTCCAGCTGCTGGGCGGGGTTGGGGAAGGTGGGCGCGGTGCGCGGCGGCAGCACCTCGTCGAAGTCGCCGTACGCCTGTGACCAGAAGGCCGTCGACCAGGCGGCGTTGAGCGTGTCGACGCTCCCGTACCGTGCGCGCAGCCAGCGCCGGAAGTCGTCGGCCGACACGTCGCAGTAGCACTGGCGGGTGTGGCACCCGTATTCGTTGCCGACGTGCCACAGGGCGAGCGCCGGGTGGCCGGCGTAGCGGGTGGCGAGCTGCTCGACGAGGCGTACGGCGTGGGCGCGGTAGACGGGGCTGGAGGGGCAGTAGTGCTGCCGGCCGCCGGGCCAGCGGCGCCGGCCGTCCGCGTCCTCGGGCAGGATCTCGGGGTGTGCGCGGGAGAGCCACGGCGGGGGCGAGGCGGTCATGGTCGCCAGACAGACGGCGATACCGGCGCCCGCCAGCCCGTCCATGACGCGGTCGAACCAGCCGAAGTCCCAGGCGCCGGACCGGGGTTCGACCTCGGCCCAGGAGAAGATCCCGGCGGTGACCATGGTGACCTGGGCCGCCTTCATCAGCTTCAGGTCCTCGGCCCACACCTCCTCGGGCCACTGCTCGGGGTTGTAGTCGCCGCCGAAATGGATGCCCATGGATCCCCCTAAGGATCGAAGCCCGGGCGGGGCGCGGCGGCCCCGCCGTCAGCAGGATCGGCTCACGAAGAGTTCTTGTACACGCTCCAGCCGCCGTCGACGACGAGGCTCGCGCCCGTGACGAAGGACGCCTCGGCCGAGAGCAGAAAGGCGATGGCGGCGGCGACCTCCTCGGGCCGCCCCAGCCGCCGCGCCGCCGTCTCCGCGGCGCTGGCCTGCCGTTCCTCCTCGCCGATAGCGTCCCAGGCCGCCGTCAGAACGGGGCCCGGCAGCACGCTGTTGACCCGTACCTCCGGCCCGTACTCGACGGCCAGCTGGCGCCCCAGACCGGTCAGCCCGGCCTTGGCCGCGGCGTACGCGGGCCGTCCCGGCAGCCCGATCAGCGCATGCACCGACGAGGTCAGCACCACCGCGCCCGCGCGCGCCCGCAGATCCTCCAGGGCGGCGCGCACGCCGAGGAACGAGGCGGTGAGATTGACCGCGAGCTGCCGGTCCCAGTCGGTGAGCGGGGTGCGGTCGGCGGCCGCGACAGAGGGCAGAAAGGCGTTGCTGACCAGCCCGTCCACCGGACCGTAGCGCTGCCGCGCCGCTTCGACCGCCCGCCGCCAGTCGTCCTCGCCCGCCACATCGCAGTGCTCGTACGAGGCCCGGCCGCCGGCCGCCCGGATGCGTCGCGCGGTGTGTTCGCCGCGTGCGTCGTCGATGTCCAGCAGCAGGACGCCGGCGCCCTCGGCCGCCAGCCGGTCGGCGGTGGCCGCTCCGATCCCGGCGGCGGCCCCGGTCACCAGGACCGTGCGCCCCTCGAACCGCTTGCCGTACGGGCCGTTCGCCGGATGCGATGCGCGCTGCTGGCTCATGGCGCGATCCAAGCCCACGGGACGAGCGGCGGGCAAGGGGACGCGGTAGGAGAGGGGCGCGCGCAGATTCAGGGGGCGCGCACACTCCGCTTACGCGCCGTCAAATACGGCGCACGCCGTTTCCCCGGCACGCGGTTTTTCGCACGCGTCGCACTCGTCGCACCCGCCGCCGCCGGCGGGCGCCGCGGACGCCCGCTACCCCGGGATGTTGTCGAACGGCCCGGTCAACCGCCGCAGCAGCCCGGCCAGTTCACCGCGCTGCTGACGGGAGAGCTCGGCGAGAATGGCGCGCTCCTGGATCAGCAGCCCGGCCAGCGACTGGTCGGCCTTGTCACGGCCCTCGGCCGTCAGCCTGACCAGCACTCCGCGCCGGTCGCTGGGGTCGGGCAGCCGCTCGACGAGGTCCTTCTTGGCGAGCCGGTCGATGCGGTTGGTCATCGTCCCCGAGGTCACCAGTGTCTGCGTCAGCAGCGCTCCGGGGGAGAGCTGATAGGGCGCCCCGGCGCGCCGCAGCGCGGTGAGCACATCGAACTCCCAGGGCTCCAGCCCCACCTCGGAAAAGGCGATACGGCGAGCCCGGTCCAGGTGTCTGGCCAGCCTGGAGACCCGGCTGAGCACCTCAAGTGGTTCCACGTCGAGGTCCGGGCGCTCGCGGCGCCATGCTGCGACCAGTCGATCGACCTCGTCCTCCATGACGATCAGTGTAGAGGGTCTGTCGACATGAAGTCTCTTGACGTCGAGATATATTTCCCTGGACTATGGGCATCGTCGGCGAGGGCTCGGTTTCCAGCCGAGACGGCCCGAATCCGACCGTGCCAGCCTTGAGTCAGCCCTGCATCGGCAAAGGGGTTTCGATCATGCATGACGCACCAACCTGGGATCCGCAGCAATACCTCCGCCACTCCGGGCACCGTACCCGCCCCTTCCACGACCTTCTCGCCCGGATACCCGGCCTCCCCCGGCCCGGCCGCCCCGCCCGTATCGCCGACCTCGGCTGCGGCCCCGGAAACGTCACCGCCCTGCTCGCCGCACGCTGGCCCGATGCGCACATCACCGGATACGACAACTCCCCGGAGATGCTCAAGGAAGCCGAGAACCACGCCGGCTTCACCCCGGGCGGCGGCCACCTCGACTTCGCCCTCGCCGACGCCGCCGACTGGGCGCCCGAGGAAACCTACGACCTGATCGTCTCCAACGCGGCGCTCCAGTGGGTCCCCAACCACCCGGAATCCTTCGCCCGTTGGATCGGGGCCCTCGCCCCCGGCGGCACGTTCGCCTTCCAGGTCCCCGGCAACTTCACCTCACCCAGCCACGCCCTGCTCGGCGAGCTGTGCGACGCCCCCCAGTGGCGTGAACGGCTCACCACCCACGGCCGCCGCTTCGTCCACATCCTCGAACCGGCCGAGTATCTGGAACGCCTCACCGACCTCGGCTGCGCCGCGGACGTATGGGAAACCATCTACGTCCAGCTCCTGGAGGGCGACGACCCGGTCCTCGACTGGGTCAAGGGCACCGCACTGCGCCCCGTGCTGACCGCCCTGGAGAACGACCCGGCCGCCCGCGACGCCTTCCTCGCCGAATACCGCGACGCCCTCCGCCAGGCCTACCCCACCGGCCCCCACGGCACCGTCTTCCCGTTCCGCCGCATCTTCGCCGTCGCCCGGAAACCGGCGGCCGGCTGACACCTGCCGCCCGCCTGCCCGCCGCCGCACTCCGGCTCATCCCCTCCGAGGTGACCCCTCCGTGATCACCGGCCTCGACCACATCCAGCTCGCCGCGCCCCCCGGCACCGAAGACGCCCTGCGCGCCTACTACGCGGATCTCCTCGGCATGACGGAGATCCCGAAGCCGCCGGCGCTCGCGGCCCGCGGAGGATGCTGGTTCGAGGCCGGCACGGCCCGGCTGCACCTGGGCATCGAGGCGGACTTCCGCCCCGCGAAAAAAGCCCACCCCGGTATCCGCGTCCACGGCATCGACGCCTTCGCCGCCCGGCTGACCGCCGGGGGCGCCGCCGTCACCTGGGACGGCCATCTGCCGGGCCACCGGCGCTTCTACTCGGTCGACCCGGCAGGCAACCGGCTGGAGTTCCTGGAGCCGCAGGGCTGACCCCCGGGCTGGCCCGGCCCGCGCGACCCAACCGTGCAGCCGGCCCCCGTGACGCAACCGTGCAGCCGGCCCCCGTGACGCAACCGTGCAGCCGGCCCCCGTGACGCAACCGTGCAGCCGGCCCCCGCGCGATCAGGGTCGTGCACCGGCCCCGTCCGAGCGGCCCGCGGCTCAGTTCTTCCGATGCCCTATCAACCGAGGCTTCGCCTCCAGATTGCCCAGCCCGTGCCAGGCCAGATTCACCAGATGGGCCGCCACTTCGGCCTTCTTCGGCTTACGGGCGTCCACCCACCACTGGCCGGTCAGCGCGACCATGCCGACCAGGGCCTGTGCATAGAGCGGGGCCAGTTTCGGGTCGAAGCCACGGGCCTTGAACTCCAGGCCCAGGATGTCCTCGACCTGGGTCGCGATATCGCTGATGAGCGAGGCGAAGGTGCCCGTCGACTGGGCCACGGGGGAATCACGGACCAGGATGCGGAAACCGTCGGTGAAGGTCTCGATGTAGTCGAGCAGCGCGAACGCCGCCTGTTCGAGGAGCTCGCGGGGATGGCCGGCGGTCAGCGCGCTGGTCACCATGTCCAGCAGCTGCCGCATCTCGCGGTCCACGACCACCGCGTACAGGCCTTCCTTGCCGCCGAAGTGCTCATAGACCACAGGCTTGGAAACGCCGGCCTTCGCGGCGATCTCCTCCACTGAGGTTCCCTCGTAGCCCCGCTCGGCGAAGAGCGTGCGACCGATGTCCAGCAGCTGCTCCCGGCGCTCCGCCCCCGTCATCCGGACCCTGCGGGCCCGCCGCGTGCCCGCGGGGGAGTGCTTGCCCTTGCTGTTGCTCGCGCTGCTGTCGTCGATCGCCACCCGTCAATCATGCCTTCCCCGGCTACCGCCGAGAGGCACCCCCGGCGGCCACCTCCGCGCGTCGGGCCTCGATCCGTGACGCGTCCGGCCACCGGACGTCATACGCCCAGCCCGCCTTCTCGAACCAGCGGATCAACCGGGCGCTGGAGTCCAGCTGCCCCCTCAGCACGCCGTGCCGGGCACAGGTCGGGTCCGCGTGGTGCAGGTTGTGCCAGGACTCGCCGCAGGACAGGACGGCCAGCCACCACACGTTCCCGGAGCGGTCGCGGGACTTGAAGGGGCGCTTGCCGACCGCATGGCAGATGGAGTTGATCGACCACGTGACGTGATGCAGCAGCGCGACGCGCACCAGGGAGCCCCAGAAGAACGCGGTCAGCGCGCCCTGCCAGGACCATGTCACCAGACCGCCCACCAGCGGCGGGATCATCAGCGACAGTGCCGTCCACAGGATGAACTGGCGGGAGATCGTACGCATCGCATCGTCCCTGATCAGGTCCGGTGCGTACTTCTGCTGCGGGGTCTGCTCCTCGTCGAACATCCAGCCGATGTGCGCCCACCACAGGCCCTTCATCAGGGCCGGCACCGTCTCGCCGAAGCGCCACGGGGAGTGCGGGTCGCCCTCGGCGTCGGAGAACTTGTGGTGCTTGCGATGGTCCGCCACCCAGCGCACCAGCGGTCCCTCGACGGCCATCGACCCCATGATCGCGAGCGCGATCCGCAGTGGCCGCTTCGCCTTGAACGCGCCATGCGTGAAGTAGCGGTGGAAGCCGATCGTGATGCCGTGGCAGCCGATGTAGTACATCGCCACCATCAGTCCCAGATCCAGCCAGCTCACCCCCCAGCCCCAGGCCAGCGGGACCGCGGCGACCAGCGCCACGAACGGGACGGTGATGAAGAGCAGGAGCGTGATCTGTTCGACCGACCGGCGCTGCTCGCCGCCCAGCGTCGCGGACGGCACCGGAGCGCCGGCGGCCGGGCCGACGGATGAATCAGCAGGAATCGGGGGATCTTCTACGGCTTCAGGTCGAGCGGTCATGGTGTCCCTCGTCGGGGGGCTCGGGGGCACGGCTACGGCTACGGGACCGTAACCTACGGTCTCGTAAGTATGGCAGTGCCGCCGTCACGGGCAAGGCCGTGACAGGCGCCACACCCCTGACCTGTGACGCAGATGCCCACCCAGCGGACGGTGTGATCTGCTGACGCTGGGCAGACCTATCCTGGGGAACGTCGGACAGCGCGGTCCGCAACCCGCCCGCCATCAGACCTGCCCACGCGTCGCCCGCCGCCACCCCTCCCGAGCCGTGGTGCGACGCCCCTGATCGCTGCAAGGAGCCGCACCCGTGAGCAGTGCCGACAACACTCCGGCCGAGATCGCCTCCGTCGAGAGCCTCGACCCCGGCCCGAGCGACAACATCGCCCTGCGTGCCGACATCCGCCGCCTCGGCGACCTCCTCGGCGAAACCCTGGTCCGACAGGAGGGGCACGAGCTCCTCGACCTCGTCGAGCGGGTCCGCGCCCTGACCCGCTCCGACGGCGAGGCCGCGGCCCGGCTGCTGGGCGACACGGACCTGGCCACGGCCGCCAAGCTGGTGCGCGCCTTCTCCACGTACTTCCACCTCGCGAACGTCACCGAGCAGGTCCACCGCGGCCGCGAGCTCGGCGCCCGGCGCGCCGCCGAGGGCAGCATCCTCGCCCGCACCGCCGACATGCTCAAGGACGCCGACCCCGAGCATCTGCGCGAGACCGCCCGCAACCTCGGCGTACGCCCCGTCTTCACCGCGCACCCCACCGAGGCCGCCCGGCGCTCCGTCCTCACCAAACTCCGCAAGGTCGCCGAGCTGCTGGACAGCCCCGACGGCGAGCGCCGCCGCGCCGACCTCCGCCTGGCCGAGAACATCGACCTCATCTGGCAGACGGACGAGCTGCGCGTCGCCCGCCCCGAGCCCACCGACGAGGCCCGCAACGCCATCTACTACCTCGACGAGCTGGGCCGGGGCGCGGTCGGCGACGTCCTCGAAGACCTCGCCGCCGAGCTGGAGCGAGCCGGCACCGAGCTGCCCCCCGGCACCCGCCCGCTCACCTTCGGCACCTGGATCGGCGGCGACCGCGACGGCAACCCCAACGTCACCCCGCAGGTCACCTGGGACGTCCTGCTCCTCCAGCACGAGCACGGCATCACCGACGCCCTGGAGCACATCGACGAGCTGCGCGGCGCCCTCTCCAACTCCATCCGCAACTGCGGCGCCACCGACGAGCTGCTGGAATCCCTCCAGCGCGACCTCGACCTCCTCCCCGAGATCAGCCCCCGCTACAAGCGGCTGAACAGCGAGGAGCCCTACCGGCTCAAGGCGACCTGCATCCGGCAGAAGCTCGTCAACACCCGCGAGCGCCTCGCCGGCGACACCCCCCACGTCCCCGGCCGCGACTACCTCGGCACCACGGAACTCCTCGACGACCTCGCCCTCATCCAGACCTCGCTGCGCGAGCACCGCGGCGGCCTGGTCGCCGACGGCCGCCTGGAGCGCACCCTGCGCACCATCGCCGCCTTCGGCCTCCAGCTCGCCACCATGGACGTCCGCGAGCACGCCGACGCGCACCACCACGCGCTCGGCCAGCTCTTCGACCGCCTCGGCGAAGAATCCTGGCGTTACGTGGACATGCCGCGCGACTACCGGCGCAAGCTCCTCGCCAAGGAACTGCGCTCCCGCCGCCCGCTGGCACCCACCCCCGCCCCCCTCGACGCGGCCGGCGCCAAGACCCTCGGCGTCTTCCGCACCATCCTCAAGGCCAAGGAGACCTTCGGCCCCGAGGTCGTCGAGTCCTACATCATCTCCATGTGCCAGGGCTCGGACGACGTCTTCGCCGCCACCGTCCTCGCCCGCGAGGCCGGACTGATCGACCTGCACGCCGGCTGGGCCAAGGTCGGCATCGTGCCGCTGCTGGAGACCACCGACGAGCTGAAGATCGCCGACCAGCTCCTCGACGAGATGCTCTCCGACCCCTCCTACCGGCGCCTGGTCGCCCTGCGCGACGACGTCCAGGAGGTCATGCTCGGCTACTCCGACTCCTCCAAGTTCGGCGGCATCACCACCTCCCAGTGGGAGATCCACCGCGCCCAGCGCCTGCTGCGCGACGTCGCCCACCGCCACGGCGTACGGCTGCGCCTCTTCCACGGCCGCGGCGGCACCGTCGGCCGCGGCGGCGGCCCCTCCCACGACGCGATCCTCGCCCAGCCCTACGGGACCCTCGAAGGCGAGATCAAGGTCACCGAACAGGGCGAGGTCATCTCCGACAAGTACCTGGTGCCGTCGCTGGCGCGGGAGAACCTGGAACTGACCGTCGCCGCCACGCTCCAGGCCTCCGCTCTGCACACCGAGCCCCGGCAGTCCGACGAAGCCCTGGCCCGCTGGGACGCCGCCATGGAAACCGTCTCCGAGGCGGCCCACGGCTCCTACCGCCGGCTGGTCGAAGACCCCGACCTGCCCGCGTACTTCTTCGCCTCCACCCCCGTCGACCAGCTCGCCGAACTCCACCTGGGCTCGCGTCCCTCGCGCCGCCCCGACTCCGGCGCCGGCCTCGACGGACTGCGGGCCATCCCCTGGGTCTTCGGCTGGACCCAGTCCCGCCAGATCGTCCCCGGCTGGTACGGCGTCGGCACCGGCCTCAAGGCCGCCCGCGAAGCCGGACTCGACAGCGTCCTGGACGAAATGCACGAGCACTGGCACTTCTTCCGCAACTTCCTGTCCAACGTCACCATGACGCTGGCCAAGACCGACCTGCGGATCGCCCAGCACTACGTCGACACCCTCGTGCCCGACGAGCTCCAGCACGTCTTCGACGGCATCAAGGCCGAACACGAACTCACCGTCGCCGAGGTCCTGCGCGTCACCGGGGAGAAGGAACTCCTCGAATCCAACCCGGTCCTGCGGCAGACCTTCCACATCCGCGACGCCTACCTCGACCCGATCTCCTACCTCCAGGTCTCGCTGCTGGACCGCCAGCGCAGCGCCGCCGAGCGCGGCGAGGAGGCGGACCCCGTCCTCGCCCGAGCCCTGCTGCTCACCGTCAACGGCGTCGCCGCCGGACTGCGCAACACCGGCTGACGCACCCCCGCATACGACGGCGGCCCGTCCTCCCACCAGGGGAGGACGGGCCGCCGTCGTATCCGCCCTACAGCGCAGCGAACGCCGCGCCCAACAACACCGCCCCCAACAACCCCATCACCCACGCCGTACGCCGCAGTCGCATCCCCCCGGCCACCACCAGCGCCGCCAGCAGCAACGACCCCGCGAACGGCACCCACGCATGCAATATCCCGGCAGACCCGGTCCGCACCGCCTGCGCCGTACCCGGCTTGACCGTCACCTCGACCCGCTCGCCCTTGTCCGGCGCCGCCGCCTGCACGATCGTCACCTTCGCCCGCGGCCGGCCATCGCCCCCCGTCGGCACATACGAGCCGGTGCACCGCTCGCTCTCACACGCCGACACCGTCATCATTCCGCGCTCCCGCGCCTTGACGAGCATCGCGTACTGCGCCGTGTGCCACGACGTCCACACCCCCGCCACCAGCAGGAGCAACGCCAGCAGACCCATCAACCCCGTCCTGGCGAGAAGCAACGCCCCATAGGCGCTCTCACCGACCCGACGGGTACGGCTGCGTCTGACCGGACTGGTGCGCGTACTGCTTCTGGGCATGGCGGCGATCCTTGGCCATAACCTGCACCCGGTCAACCTCGGACAACGGTTCGTCAGAGCCTGACCCCCACTGTCCCATTCAGGAGTTGTACGTACTCTGCGCCCGTTCCAAACCGTCCACGATCAACGTCTCCACCGCATCCGCGGCACGATCCACGAAGTAATCCAGCTCGCGCCGCTCCGCCGAAGAGAAATCCTTCAGCACAAAATCCGCCACCTGCATACGACCCGGCGGACGCCCGATCCCGAACCGCACCCGGTGATACTCCGCACCCAGCGACTTCGTGATCGACTTCAAACCGTTATGGCCGTTGTCACCGCCACCCAGCTTCAGCCGCAACGCACCGTAATCGATATCCAACTCATCATGAATCGCAATGATGTTGCCGACCGGCACCTTGTAGAAATCCCGCAACGCCGTCGTCGGCCCACCCGACAGATTCATGAAAGACAACGGCTTCGCGACCACGACACGACGACTCGACGGACCCGGCGCACCACAACGCCCCTCCACCACCTGCGCCCGCGCCTTGTGCGCCTTGAAACGGCCACCCATCCGCTCCGCCAGCAATTCCGCCACCATGAAGCCCACATTGTGGCGATTACGCGCATACTCCGGGCCCGGGTTGCCCAGCCCCATCACCAGCCACGGATCAGCGTCCGCCATCTCAGCCACTCCCACATCCGCCGGCACACCCCGCCGGCCCCGACCGCAACTGCCCATGAAACAGCCCAACCGCCACCCCGCACCCGAACGGCGCGCGGCAGCGGCTGGACCACTCGCTGAGAACCTTCCTCAGCGGAAAACGAATCAGGCCTCGGAGCCCTCGGCGCCCTCGCCCGCGGCGCCTTCCTCGGCCGGCGCCTCGGCCTGCGCCGCGACAACCTGGAGCACGACCGCATCGTCGTCCACGGCCAGCGAGGAACCCGACGGCAGCGTGATGTCCTTGGCCAGCACCGAAGCGCCCGCGTCCAGGCCCGCGACGGAAATCGTGACCGACTCCGGAATGTGGGTGGCCTCGGCCTCGATCGGCAGCGTGTTCAGCACGTGCTCCAGCACGAGCTGGCCCGGAGCCAGGTCGCCCTCGACGTGGATCGGGATCTCGACGGAGACCTTCTCGCCCTTCTTCACGGCCAGGAAGTCCACGTGCACCAGGAACTGGCGGATCGCCTCACGCTGCACGGCCTTGGGGATGACCAGCTCGTTCTTGCCGTCGAACTCAAGACGGATCAGCGCGTTCGGCGTCTTCAGGGCCATCATCAGCGCGTGGTTGTGAATCGCCACGTGCTGCGGCTCCTCGCCGTGACCGTAAATCACCGCGGGAACCAGGTCGGCGCGGCGCGCACGGCGCGCGGCACCCTTACCGAAGTCGGTACGAACCTCAGCGGTGAGCTTGACCTCAGCCATGACAGCACTCCTCGTATCGCAGAAAAACCTCTGGTGGGCGTCACCCGGCCCACGACAGACCTGCTACGAAGAGCGCGTCGATAACGGACAGCCACCACAAAAGGGCGGCCTCCCTCGCCGAGCAACTCGATGAGTCTACCCGGCCGGAAGGCCGCCCCAAAGTCGATCAGCGCCGGACTACGTCACAGACCGGCCCGCCGCCGTCAGCTCACTGCTCCTCGAAGAGGCTCGTCACCGAACCGTCCTCGAACACCTCACGCAGCGCACGGGCGATCGTCGGCGCCATCGACAGCACCGTGATCTTGTCCAGCTCCAGCTCCGAAGGCGTCGGCAGCGTATTCGTGAACACGAACTCGCTGACCTTCGAATTCTTCAGCCGGTCCGCCGCCGGACCCGACAGCACCCCGTGCGTCGCCGTCACGATCACATCCGACGCACCATTCGCGAACAGCGCATCCGCCGCCGCACAGATCGTGCCACCGGTGTCGATCATGTCGTCGACCAGGACACACACCCGGTCCTTCACATCACCGACGACCTCGTGCACGGTGACCTGATTCGCCACGTCCTTGTCACGCCGCTTGTGCACAATCGCCAGCGGCGCACCCAGACGGTCACACCAACGGTCCGCGACCCGCACCCGGCCGGCGTCCGGCGACACCACCGTCAGCTTGTCGCGGTCCACCTTTGCGCCCACATAGTCCGCAAGGACCGGAAGCGCAAACAGATGATCCACAGGACCGTCGAAGAAGCCCATGATCTGATCCGTGTGCAGATCCACGGTCACCACACGGTGCGCACCCGCGGTCTTCATCAAATCCGCGATCAGCCGCGCCGAAATCGGCTCACGGCCGCGGTGCTTCTTGTCCTGCCGCGCATATCCGTAGAACGGCACGACCACCGTGATGCTCCGTGCCGAAGCCCGCTTCAGCGCATCGATCATGATGAGCTGTTCCATGATCCACTTATTGATCGGAGCCGTGTGGCTCTGAATCAAAAAGCAATCCGCACCACGCGCCGACTCCTGATAACGGATATAGATCTCACCGTTGGCGAAGTCGAAAGCCTTCGTCGGGACCAGGCCCACACCCAGCTGATGCGCGACCTCCTCCGCCAGCTCGGGGTGGGCGCGGCCGGAGAAGAGCATGAGCTTCTTCTCGCCGGTCGTCTTGATCCCGGTCACAGCAAATCTCCTCGAATCACAGTTTGCGTGCGTTCATCACGGTACGCCCCGCACGGCGCACCCCTAGCACGATCACCGCTCGTCCTCGGAATCCTGACGAGCAGCCGAAGCCGCCTGCGCGGCGGCGCTTCCGGGCCGCTTACGCGCGACCCAACCCTCGATATTCCGCTGCTGGCCACGCGCGACCGCCAGCGAACCCGGGGGCACATCCTTGGTGATGACCGAGCCGGCCGCCGTATAAGCGCCGTCCCCGACCGTGACCGGAGCCACAAACATGTTGTCCGACCCCGTCTTGCAATGCGACCCGACCGTCGTGTGGTGTTTGGCCTCACCGTCGTAGTTCACAAATACACTCGCCGCACCGATATTGGAGAACTCGCCGATCGTGGCATCGCCCACATACGACAGATGCGGCACCTTCGTGCCCTCACCGATCGACGCGTTCTTCATCTCCACGTACGTACCGGCCTTCGCCTTCGGACCCAGATCCGTCCCCGGCCGCAGATACGCATAAGGGCCGACACTCGCACCCTCACCGATACGCGCACCCTCGGCCACCGTGAACGACGCCACCGCGCCCGCACCCACCGACGTATCCGTCAGCCGCGACTGCGGACCCACCTCGGCACCCGTCGCGATATGCGTGGCACCGAGCAGCTGCGTACCCGGGTGGACCGTCGCATCCGGCTCGAACGTGACCGACACATCCACCCACGTCGACGCCGGATCGACCACCGTCACACCGGCCAGCATCGCCCGCTCCACCAGCCGGTCGTTCAGCAGCCGGCGCGCCTGCGCCAGCTGCACACGGTTGTTGATCCCCAGAATCTCCCGGTGATCGGCGGACACCGCCGCACCGACCCGGTGCCCGGCCTCCCGCACGATCCCCAGCACATCGGTGAGGTACTCCTCGCCCTGGCTGTTGTCCGTACGCACCTTGCCGAGCGCATCCACGAGCAGCCGCGCGTCAAAGGCGAAGACCCCCGAGTTGATCTCACGGATCGCGCGCTGGCCGGCGGTCGCGTCCTTGTGCTCGACGATCGCGGTCACCGCGCCGGTGCCCGCCTCGCGCACGATGCGCCCGTAGCCGGTGGAGTCCGGGACCTCGGCGGACAGGACGGTCACGGCATTGCCGTCCGCCGCATGCGTGTCACTGAGCAGCCGGAGGGTCTCGCCGGTCAGCAGCGGGGTGTCACCGCAGACGACGATCACGGTGCCGTCGAGGGCGACACCGCTGTTGCTCAGCTCGTCCAGGGCCGTACGGACCGCGTGGCCGGTGCCCTTCTGCTCGTGCTGCACCGTGGTGTGCGCGGCGGGGTCGATCTCGGAGAGATGCGCCTGCACCTGCTCACGGGCATGGCCGACGACCACGACGAGATGCTCGGGATCCAGCTCTCGGGAGGCGGCGACGACATGTCCGACGAGGGAGCGGCCACAGAGGGCGTGCAGGACCTTCGGGGTCGCCGACTTCATGCGGGTGCCCTCACCCGCTGCGAGAACGACGACGGCTGCCGGGCGGTTGGCGCTCACGGGGATGCCCTTCGGCTTCTTGGCTACTTCGGGTGGTGGTCACCCGAAGGATACCGGTGCGTATAGCAGCCGAAACGCGGGCGGGTCCTGACTTGGTAGTCAGGACCCGAAATTTGCCCGTTGAGCGGGGCTCCCCTGCCAGGACTCGAACCTGGAACAAATCATCCAAAGTGACCCGTGTTGCCCATTACACCACAGGGGAGTGTATAAGCTGCCAAACCGGACATTCCGTCAGGCTGGCCGCTCGGCACCCAACACTATGCCGTACCACCAGCCCTCGATGCGACGGTATAGGTCAGCGCTTTGCAGGACTCGGATCACCAGGCAGCCGTGGTAGGTGTCTCCGGCGTTCTTGCGGACGGTCTTGGGGTTGTGTTTTTTGATGGTGGTCTTGTGGAGTGCGGTCACGGGCACGCCGACAAGATCGGCCCAGTACTGCTCGGCGGCTGCCACGTCGGCGGTGCAGTGGATCATTGCTCGGTAGCCGACTCGCTCCGGTTCCACGCCGAGCAGGTTCAGCCAGGCCAGGTAGAGCCGGATCACATTTGGGTCGCTGTTGACGAAGGTGACGCCCTCCCGTCGGGCGTACGGCTTGTCCTTTGTGCCTTCCGCCCAGTAGAGGGCCACGCCGGCGATGAACAGATCGCGGTCCGAGAGGGCGCCGATTTCTCGCGTGGCATCGGCCTTGGTTTGTTGGCGAGCTTCGTCGCGTCGCTTGAGTGTTGCCTCCCAGCCTCGCCGGGCGATGGCCGAGGCCTCTTCGGGGGTTCGGGGTGGCGGCTTCGGCAGATCCCGTACCCACAGCGAGATCGAGCTCTTCGAGCAGCCCAGCTCGACCTGGATCTCGTCGTAGGTCTTGCCTTCCTTCCGCAGCTCGCGGGCCCGCTCGCGCAGGTCGTCCTTGGCGTTCGGGCGGCGGGTCCAGTCGGGGGCGGGAATGCCTTCGAGGAGGCGGTTGAGGATGTCGTTGTTGTGGACGTGGAGGCGGTCGCGGATCTGACGGCGGCTCAGGCCGGCGCGGCGCAGGGCGACGGCCTGGGGGCGTAACGCCTCGTAGTCGGGGTGGCTCCGATGGGTGTTCGGCATGGGAACAGGGTGCCGCGTCCATGTGTATCGAAGAGGCGAAAATGTGGGCGATTCAACAGTTCGAGGGATAACCGGCGGTAAGGGCTGGTAATGGGCCTGATCCGTGACCGGTATTGGGTCGGGGAATCGGGGGTGGGCGCCCGTAGGCTGGGCGGTATGACCGCGACGGGGGCAAGTGAAGGTGTGGGCGCGCGGGGTGCGCCGGTGAGCGGGCCGTGGTGGTGGGCCCGCAGGCGGAGCGCCGTGCTGGACGTGTTTCTGGCGGCGGCTTCCACGGTGGAGTGCGTGTGGGAGGGCGGCCTCTTCGCGCACGAGGCGCAGCTGCCCGGGCTGCTGGGGATGCTGCTCGGCCTGTTGGCGGGGCCGGTGTTGCTGGTGCGCCGGCGGTGGCCTGTGGTGGTGGTGCTGGTCTCGATCGCGGTGATGCCTGCGGAGATGGGCGGGCTGCTGAGTGTGGTGGGGCTGTACACGCTCGCCGCGTCGGATGTGCCGCGCCGGATTACGGGCTTGCTGGCGGGCATGACGGTCGTGGGGACGTTGGTGACGACCTTCCTCACGCTGCGGGAGGACGTCGCGGCGCAGCAGGACTTCCATCCGCCGATGTGGTTCGTGCCGCTGATGGCGCTGGCGGTGGGCTTGGTGCTGACGGCGCCGCCGGTGCTGTGGGGTCTGTACATCGCGGCCCGGCGGCGGCTGGTGGAGAGCCTGCGGGAGCGGGCGGACGGTCTGGAGCGCGAGCTGTCGTTGCTGGCGGACCGGGCCGAGGAGCGGGCCGAGTGGGCCCGTAACGAGGAGCGGACCCGGATCGCGCGGGAGATGCACGATGTGGTCGCGCACCGGGTGAGTCTGATGGTGGTGCATGCGGCCGCGCTTCAGGCGGTGGCGTTGAAGGATCCGGAGAAGGCGTCGAAGAACGCGGGGCTGGTCGGCGACATGGGGCGCCAGGCGCTGACGGAGCTGCGGGAGATGCTGGGGGTGCTGCGTACGGCCGACGGGGCGTCGGGGCGTGGCACCGCGGCGTCGGGTGCGCCGGAGCGGCTGGCGGCGGTGGCGTCCCGGGCGGGGGCGAAGGCGACGGTGCAGGCGCGGGTTCCGGAGCCGTCGGCGGACGGGGCTTCGGCAGCGTCCTCGTCGGCCGGCTGTTCCGTTGCCGGGGCGGAGTCGTCGGTGCCGGGTGCGGGGGACGCGGATGCCGAGGGGCCGTGTCTGACGGAGCTGGCGGATCTGGTGGGGCAGTCCCGGGCGGCCGGGATGGTCGTCGAGCTGATGGTGGACGAGTCCGCCGAGGGGGAGGCGGCGGCTGTTGCCGGGCGGCGTTATGCGGCGCGGGTGGAGCGGACCGTGTATCGCGTGGTCCAGGAAGCGCTCACGAATGTGCACAAGCATGCGCCGGGCGCGCGGGCGCGGGTGCGGCTGGCGCACCGGGACGGCGAGCTCGCCGTCCAGGTGGAGAACGGGCCCTGTGAGGGCGGCGCGGCCGATGCGGGTCTGCCGAGCGGCGGCAACGGCCTGGTGGGGATGCGGGAGCGGGTGACGGCGCTGGGTGGTGTGTTCGTCTCGGGTCCGACGGAGGCGGGTGGCTTCCGCGTCTCGGCGGTGTTGCCTCTTGGGGCTGTTTCCCACGTTGCCGGGTGAGCCCGCCGTACCTCGTCTGTTGTTCTTGAGGGGCCCCATCCCGGTGGGGGAGCAGTAAAAGACAAAAGACCAGAAGCTCGGCCGCGCGACGATGCGGCCGAGCTTCTGGTCTTTGAGAACACTCCCCACCGGGCGGCGGTCGCCCCACCGGCACCCACCACGCACAGCAAGCGGCCCCCGCCCAAACACGCCCCACCCCCGCCGGAGGCGAAGGAGCGAGAGGAGACGCGGCGCCGCAGCCAAAAACGTGCGGATGCACGGCGGGTCAGCCCGAAACGTGGGCCGCAAATCCGAGCCGGCTCGGCCGCGTCCCCAGGACCAGCGTCCCCAGTGCGGTGTCGAGGTCGGGGCCCAGGTACCAGTCGCCGGTGTGATCGAGGCTGTAGACGCGGCCTTCGGTGTCGATGGCGAGGGCGGCCTGGCTGTAGGTGGTGCCGTCGGGGGCGGTGAGTTCTTCGCGGCCGAGGGGGGCCACGTCGGTTTCCAGTGCGCGGCCGAGGTCGCCGAGGGTGCGGGCGAGGTGGAGGCCGTGGAGGGGGTTGATGGCGAACGGGGTGGGGGCGATGTGGCGGCCGGGGCCGGGGCCGGTGATGTGGAGGTCGCCGAATTCGGCCCAGGCCTCGACGGCGGCGGGGAAGACGGTGTGGCGGTGGCCGGCGGGGGAGGCGTGGGCGCGGAGGGTGTCGGCCCAGTGTTCCGCCTGCTGTATGTCCCAGCGTCCGGGTTGCCAGCCGGCTTCCTGGAGGGCGACGTCGACGGCGGCGGGGAAGCGGGTCGAGTCGGTGCGGTCGTGGTCGGCGGAACGGGGGCCGGGGGTGGTGGGCGGCATGGTGGCGGTCAGCTTCCTGTGGGCGTGGTGCCGCTGATGGGCATGACGCCGAAGTGGGCGAGGAGCGCGTCGCAGGAGCGGCAGGGCGGGGCGTAGCTGCCGTGCTGGGGGTCGCCGTCCTCGCGGATATGGCGTGCGGTGATCTTGGAGTGTTTCAGGGAGCGGCGGGCTTCGCCATTGGTGAGGGGTTTTCGGGAGGCGCGTTTGCCGCGGTTGCCCTCGACGGCGGTGAGGTGGCGGGAGAGCAGGACCGCTTCGGGGCAGCGTCCGGTGAATCGTTCGCGCTGTGCGGTGGCGAGCGTGTCGAGGAAGTCCTGGACCAGGGGGTGCAGGGCGGGGGGCTGTTCGGCCTTGCTCGCCGTGCAGGTGAGGGTTTGTCCGCGTACGGACAGGGCGGCGCCGATGGTGGGGAGGATGCCGTCGCGGCGGTGGTGGAGGGCGGGCGCGCGATGGGCGTCGGCGGTGCCGCTCCAGCCGATGCGGGGGTCGCCGGCGGCTGAGTGGTGATGACGTGCGGTGGTGCTCATGGTGGTGCTTTCCCTCCCCGAATCCCCGTGGTACTGGGGGTCTCCCCGCCGTAGGTGGGGGAGGGTCAGCCTGCCAAATGTGCTGGGCGTTGCGGTAGTCGGGCGGCCTGTCGGCGATCTCACGGTGAGCTGACGGGGCGTCGGCCGGGGCGGAACGGGGCTGGTCGGCGGGGTGGTGCGCGGGGGGCTCGGGGGTGGTGCGGCGGTGGGTGACACCGGTGTGTCGCGGGGCTGACGTGCGGGGGCGGGCGGGCGGGGGCGGGTGTTGCGGTACGGCATAGGCTGTGCCCCAAAGCCAGCTTCAGCCAGGGGGCAACCGCGATGACGACAGGTCGGCAAGGGCTGGGGGCACTCCCCGGCCCCCGGGCGGCGGGAGATGCCGCCCCACCGAATTCGGCCTATGCCGGGCAGGTCGTGCAATTTCCGGACCCGGTCCGCGCCACGCGGTATCCCGCCGGAGTGCGCATGGACGAACACGGTTTCCCCCAGTTCTCGCCGTATGCGCGGGCCGCGGCGGAGATCGCCGAGCCGCCGGAGGGGTTCGGCGTCGACGAGCTGCGGCTGACGGACTATGTGTCGGCGAATGCGGCCCTGCACGCACAGGGGCACGAGCTGTGGATAGATGTGCCGGCGGTGGCGACGCCGCACGGCTGGACCTGGCATCACGTGGCCGGTACGCGGCGGATGGAGCTCATTCCGGTCGAGGTGAAGGCGCTGTTGCGCCATCACGGCGGGCTGGCGACGGCCGCGGTGGCGCACGACAGGCGTGGTACCCGCCCGTTGCAGGAGACGCGGCCGGTGCACTTCGGGCTCCCGCACCGCGATCTGGCGGTGGCTGAGGAGCAGGTGGCGCAGGCCGAGGAGGTGCTGGGCTATCGGCTGCCGGGTGCCTACCGGTCGTTCCTGAAGGCGGCGGGCGGCTGTGCGCCGGTGGGCGCGGCGCTGGACGCGGAGTTGGGGCTGCTGATCGACCAGCCGTTCTTCACGGTGCGCGATGACGCCGCGGTCAACGATCTGGTCTACGTGAACAAGTGTCTGCGGGACCACTTCACCAAGGACTATCTGGGCGTGGTGTTCGTGCAGGGCGGTGTGGTCGCGGTGAAGGTGCGCGGCGAGGCGCTCGGCTCGGTGTGGTTCTGCCCGTACGACGATGCGCGGGATCAGGACGGATGGACGGTGCAGGAGCGGGTGGAGCGGCTGCTGTTGCCGTGCGGTGCGGATTTCGATGAGTTCCTCCAGCGGCTGGCGGGCAATCCGCCGGAGCTGGACACCGTGGCGAACTTGATGGTCGACGGCGGTTTTGCGTACGCGGTTGCGGTGGAGGGCTGAGCACGGTGGTGACGTTCGCGCAGGCGCAGGAGCGCGCGGAGCGGTGGGTGAACGGCGAGGTGCCGGTGCCGCTCCATCGAGAGGTGCGGGTGCGGGAGTTCGATCTGGGCTTCGTGGCCTGGGCCGAGGACCGGGAGGGAGGACCGTCGACGGATGGCGGCCGGGCCCGGATGGTGATCGCGCGGGACAGCGGAGAGACGACGCTGTGGCCGGGGCTGCCGGTGGGCGAGGTGATCCGGCGGTACGAGGAGGTGTACGGCGCTCCCGCGGACGGCGGGTACGGCGCGTCCGAGGCGCCTGCCCAGCGGATCGATCTGGAGGCCACCTCGTTTCTGCTGACGCCGCCGGAGTGGTTGCAGGAGGCGGCGGACGGGATCGGCGGCGCGGACCGGCGCGGGGCCGGGAGCGCGGGGGCCGCGGGGACCGCCGGCGAGACCCCGGCGGCTTCTCCGCCGGGTGCGCCTGCGCCGGCTGCCGCGCCGCCGGCCTCGGACGCCTGGGCCGAGGTGAGCGTCAACGGCACCGACGGCGGGGTCACCGGGCCCGGTGAGGAGGCGGCCCCGGGTGCCGGGGCCGGTGCCGGGGCGCCGACGCCGTGGGCCGGGACGGACACGACCGCCGGCGCGGGCGGCGAGGACCGGTCGGTGGGGCTGCCCGCGACGGTCTTCGCGCCGCCGCTGGCCGGTTTCGACGAGGAGGAGGACACCCCGTCGACGCCGCGGGCCCGGCCGGAGGCCAAGACCGAACTGCTGCACGGCGGCAGTCAGTTGCCGCGTACGCAGGTCGCGCCCGCGCTGGATCTGCCGGAGGGGGCCGGGCCCGACGGCGGTCCGGCCGGTCAGGCACGTCCGCCCGTCGGGCCCGCCGGCGCTCCGCTGCCGCCCCCGATGCCTCCCGCGCCGCCCGCTGCGCCGCCTGCCGCGCCGCAGGCCGTGGGGCTGCCGGATCTGCCGCCGCCGTCCGGGCCGCCGGTCGCCGATGTACCGCCTCCGCCGGGTGCCGGTGCGCCCGCCGCGGACGGGCCCGGCGTACCCGCCCCCGGTATGCCGCCCGCCCCGCCCGCGGGCGGTGGGGTACATGCCGCCGCGACGATGCTGGCGGACGGTTCGTCGCTGCCCGGGAACGCCGCCGCGGGACCGCCCCCGCCTCCCGGCGTGCCCGGTCCCCCCGGTGCGGGCCGTTCCGCTGCGGCGCAGGATCCCGCGCAGGTCGCCCAGGCCGGGACGGGCAAGGCCGAGGTGCGCCCGCCCGGCGGGCTCGCGGCGTCCGGCACCGGTGCGCCCGGTGCACCGGCCGGTGGTTATGTGCCGACGCAGATGGTCTCGCAGCTGGACGGGGCGGATCTGGATCTCAGCGCGGTCGACGGGCCGGGCGGGACGGGTGAGGCCGCTGGTTCCGACGGGACCGGTGCCGGTGCCGGTGCCGGTGCTTCTGGTTCCGGTTCCGGCGGCACGGGTTCCCCCGGTGCCGGCGGTCCGGGCCGCGGTGGGGTGCATGCCGCCGCGACGATGCTCGCCGACGGCGCGTCCCTCCAGGCCGGTCTCGCGGGCGGCAACGGGCCGGGCGGCGCTGCCGGCGGCCCCGGTGTGCCCCCGCCGCCCGGCCCGCCCGGTGCGCCCAGGCCTCCCGGCCCGCCCGGCAGGCTCGGCGCGCCCGCGGGCGGCCGGGGCTCCGGCGGCCAGGACGGTCCGCCTCCGCCCTCCGCACCGCCCGCCCCGCCCGCCGCTGGTGGTGGCGGCGGGGTGCATGCCGCGGCGACGATGCTCGCCGACGGCGCGGCGCTGTCCGGGAACGGCCCGGCCGGTCCCGGCGGCCCCGGTGCCCCGGGCGTGCCCGGAATGCCGCCGGCGTCCGGCCCCGGCGTCCCGTCCCCGCCCGCTCAGCCCGCCCCGCCCGGGCCTCCGCCGGGCCCGCCCGGTGCGCAGGGCCCCGGCGGCGGTGGTGCGTACGGCTATCCGCAGGCGCCCAGCGGTCAGCCGACCGTCGGGCCGGGCTATATGGCCGTGCTGAGCTATCGCGCGCCGGACGGCTCCGAGCAGAAGATCGTGCGTCGTTCGGCGCCCGGTACGCCGCATCCGGAGTGGCAGCTGCTGCATGAGCTGCGCGCGATGAACATCCCCCCGCAGCAGGTGCTGGAGCTGCACACGGAGCTGGAGTGCTGTGATCTGCCGGGTGGCTACTGCGCCCGGATGATCCGGGACAACTGGCCGCAGGTGCGGATCAGCCACACCGCCGCGTACGGCAGGGACCATGCCTCGCGGCAGCAGGGCGTACGGCATCTCGTCGAGCATCAGGGCGAGTTGCACCAGGTCGCGGACGGTCCGGCGCGGCCGGCGCCGGTGCGGGTGCCGTTGCCGCATCCGTCGCAGGTGCAGCCGGTGCCACCGGTGCCGCCGCAGGCGATCGGGCAGGAGCTGGAGCAGGCGTTCGGGCCGCAGGGCATCTTCCGTTTCGACCAGCGGGCGGTCTCCCGGCACGGTGTGCCCGACGTGGTGGCGCAGACGCTGGTGTGGTCCGGGCTGCCGGTCGACTTCGGGCCGTTCTTCTGGGCGCAGGCGCAGCCGGGCCGTCCGGTGCCGACGCTGGCGGAGCTGGCGGCGGAGCGGATGGTGCAGCCGGCGTCGGATGCCGGTTCGTATCTGGTGATGGGCAACGACTTCGGCCGTCAGCTGTGTGTGCAGTTCGGGACCGCGCACATCGTGGCGGTCCCGATGGAGGCCGGGCCGGGCGGTGCGCCGGCGACGCCGCAGTTCGTGAACTCCGGGCTGCCGGAGTTTGCGCGCTGTCTGGCGATGCTGGGGCGGATGTGGCGGCTGCGGTACGGGCTGACGCCCGAGCAGGCGGGCCGCTGGACCGTCGACTTCCAGGCACAGCTGGTCGCGCTGGACGCGCCGGCGCTGGGTTCGCCGGAGACCTGGTGGTCGGTGCTGCTGGAGCAGATGTGGGACGGGCTGCTGTAGGGCGCGCCGTCCGGAGCACCCCGGGCCCGGCCGATCCGGAAGACGTGGCTCAGGGCCCCTCCGGCGGATCACGGCCGGGCCCCCGGTGGAGCGGACCCGGCCGGAGGTCCCGGTGGAGCGGGCCCGGCCGGAGGCCCTGGCGTGGCGGGCGGGCCGGGGGCTCGACAGGCGGGACGGGGCGGGTGCCCCGACCATGCGTATATGGGCCGTCCGATACCCCCGTTGTCGCAGTCGTCGTCGACGACGGCGCTGTACCGGGTACAGCGTCCGCGCTGGTGGCACCGGCAGCGGGCGGCCAGGTCGCTGCGCGGTCCGGGCCCGCCCCGGCGGCGGTGGAGGTGGCTGGTCTGGCTCCTGGTGTCGCTGCTGGCGCTGGTCGTCGCCGTGGTCGCGGTCGGGGCCTGGCTGTATGTCTCGGCGAACCGGCAGCTGCGGCACATGGATGCGCTGGCCGGCTACGCGGGGAGGCCGGCCGCGGGCAAGGGCACGAACTGGCTGCTGGTCGGCTCGGACAGCCGCAGCACGCTGACCCCGCAGCAGCGCAGGGATCTGCACGTCGGCAACAACCAGGTGCGGAACACCGACACGATCATGGTGCTGCACTACGGCGATCACGGGCCCTCGCTGGTCAGCCTGCCGCGCGACAGCTACGTACCGATACCGGGCCACGGCAGCCGGAAGATCAACGAGGCGTATGCGGACGGCGGTCCGAAGCTGCTCACCCGAACGGTGGAGCAGGCGACCGGGCTGCGGATCGACCGCTATGCCGAGGTGAACTTCCTGGGGTTCGTGCAGGTCGTGGACGCGCTGGACGGTGTGCGGCTGTGTCTGGACAAGCCACTGCGGGACGAGAAGTCGGGGGCGGACTTCCCGGCGGGCTGCCGGGAGATGAACGGCACGCAGGCGCTGGCGTACGTACGGGCCCGGTATACCGACCCTGACGGTGACCTCGGACGGGTGAAGCGCCAGCGGCAATTGCTCGGTGCGGTTGCCGACGAGATGGCATCCCCTGACGTGTACCTCGACCCGTCCCGGCTGAAGCGGGTGCTGGACACCTCGCTGGCGGCGCTGACCGTGGACGACGGTGCGGACCTGGCGCGGGTGCTGGATATGGGCTGGTCGATGAAGCAGATCGCCGGGGGCGGCGGGACGGCGACGACGGTTCCGGTGATGCGGCCCGGGGTGATGGTGAGCGGCGTCGGGTCGGTGCTGCGGTGGGACGAGACCGGGGCGCGGCGGTTGTTCCAGGCGCTGCGTAACGATGATCGGATTCCGACTTCTGGCGATAAATAACGCATCCTTGTGGGGTGGGTTGGGCGGAGTGTCGCGATGGTGCGGCTTCGGCACGATCCCCGGGAAGTGCGCGTAACTGCACAGGGCTGCACGGAATCATGCGAAACGACGCGGAACGCTGCGGGTCGCGCGACTGCTGTGCGCGGCGGAGAGGGGCTTGAGGGATGAGTGCATCGGTTTCGCCTCACGGGTTCGAGGCCGTACGAGGGCGTGGCTACCGGCCGGAGGATGTGGACCGCCGGGTCACGGGGCTCTCGGTCGACCGCGACTCCTGCTGGGAGCGCGCCGCACGGCTCACCGTCCTGTCCAACGAGATGGCGGCCGAACTCGAACAGCTGCTGGTCTATCTGGCCCAGCAGCCGCCGCAGACTTACGAGTCGCTGGGCCGCGAGGCACGGCTGATCCTGACGACCGCGGAGTCCGAGGCGGCCCGGCTGCGGACCGAGGCGGAGCAGGCGGCCGGGCAGGCCCGTGGCGCGGCCGCCGCCCATGCGGACGAGGTGCGGGACGCGGCCGAGCGGGCGGCGTACGAGGTGCGCGCCGAGGCGGACACGCGGGCCCGGCGTACGGAGGGGGCGGCGCGCGGCGAGGCCACGGAGCTGGCGGCCGTGTCGGCCGAGGACGCCGAGCGGCTGCGGAGCGAGGCGGCCGAGGGGCTGGCGGACGTACGCCGGCGCACCGCGCAGCTGCTGCGCGACCAGGAGAAGCGGCAGGCGGAGGAGGGGGACGCGGCCGCGCGGGAACTCGCGGCGATGGAGGCGGAGACGGACCGGCGCGTCGCGGAGCTGGACGCGCGCGGGAAGGCCGTTCGCGCCGACGCCCGGACGCGGTACGCGGAGGCCGAGGAGACCGCCCGGCACCGCCAGGAGGACGCCGAGGACCGCGCGGCCGGGCTGCTGGCGCAGGCGCGGGCGGAGGTGGAACGCATCGAGCGGGCCACGGAGCGGATCCTGCGCACCCACGACGCGGAGCGTGAAGAGGTCCGCGTCCATATGACCCATGTACGCAACAGCCTGGCGGTGCTCACCGGGAAGGCGCCGGCGGCGGAGGGGGACGACGGGGACGCCGCGGGGGCTCGGGGCGGCGGACGGGGCTCCGGCTCCGCCGGCCCCGACGAGGAGGACACCCTGGAGACGCAGGTGCCCCGTGGGGGCGGTGCCGCGGGCGGCTGACCGCGCGGACTCCCCGCGCCGGCCGGCTACTTCCCGGCCGGCTCGCCCTCGCCCGTGGCGCGGACATCCGTATGTACCGGGAAGTGCCGCGGGGCCAGCAGCAACAGCGCCGCCAGCGCGAGCGCGGCGGCCGCGGCGGCGCCGAGGTAGACGTGGTCGACCGTGGTGTCGACGGCGCGGCGGAGGTAGTCGGTGGCGTGTGCGGTGAGGGCGCCGGGGTGCTGGAGGGTGTGCGAGACCGCGTCCAGGTCGCCGGGCAGGCCGGGGCGGATGTCCGAAGGGGCGTGGGCGAGGCGGTCGTTGAGGGTGGCGTTGGCGAGGGCGCCGAAGAGCGCGGCGCCGAGGGACTGGCCGACCTGGCGGCAGAAGAGTATGGAGGCGGTGGCGGTGCCGCGCTCGGCGTAGCCGACCGAGGACTGGACGCCGATGATCAGCGGGAGCTGGAAGAGGCCGAGTGCCGCGCCGAGCGCCAGCATGATCAGGGCGGGCTGCCAGGCGGCGCCGGGGTAGGGCAGCAGGGGGAAGGCGAGCAGGATCAGGCCGGCCGCGCCGATGCCGAGCACCGCGCAGCTGCGGATCCCGAGGCGGTTGTAGACATGGCTGCTCAGGGCGGCCGAGACCGGCCAGCTCAGGGTCATGACGGAGAGCACGAAGCCGGCGGCCGTCGGCCCCAGGCCCAGTACGGACTGCGCGTAGGTGGGCAGGAACACGGTCGGGGCGACCATCAGCAGGCCGAGGGCGCCGAGGGCGACGTTGACGGCGGAGATGGTGCGGCGGCGCCAGACCCAGCCGGGGATGATCGGTTCCGCGGCGCGGCGTTCGATCAGCACGGTGAGGGCGGCGCACAGCGCGCTGCCGCCGAGCAGCAGCAGCGACGGCACGGAGAGCCAGGGCCAGGCCACACCGCCCTGGACCAGGGCGGTCAGCAGCAGCCCGCCACAGGCGAAGATCGCCAGCGCGCCGGGCCAGTCGACGCGGGGGCGGCGGGCCCGGGGGCTCGCCCGGCCGCGTTCCGGCTCGGTGAAGTACCGCACGATCAGCCAGAGGGCCACCGCCCCCACCGGCACATTGACCAGGAAGATCCACCGCCAGTCGGCGTACGCGGCGAGCAGCCCGCCCAGTGCGGGCCCGGCGACCGCCGAGGTGGCCCAGACGCTGGAGAGCCTGGCCTGGATCTTGGGGCGTTCCTTCATCGGGTAGAGGTCGGCGGCGATGGTCTGGACGGTGCCCTGGAGGGCGCCGCCGCCCAGGCCCTGGACCACGCGGAAGGCGATCAGCGAGGCCATGTTCCAGGCGCCCGCGCAGGCCAGCGAGCCGGCGAGGAAGAGCACGATGCCGGTGATCAGGATGGGCCTGCGGCCGAAGGTGTCGGAGAGCTTGCCGTAGACGGGCAGGGTGACGGTGACGGCCAGCAGATAGCCGGAGAAGAGCCAGGAGAAGACCGCGAAGCCGCCGAGGTCCCCGACGATCTGCGGGATGGCGGTGGCGATGATCGTCGAGTCGAGCGCGGCCAGCGCCATACCGAGCATGAGGGCGGCGACGACGGGGCGGCGGCGCGGGTCCGCGGGTGCCGGGCCCGCCGGTCGCAGGGCATCGCGTTCGCTGTGGCCGGTAGGCCGCGCGCTGTTGCTCACCGTTCCCCCTCCGCAGGTCCTTGTACGGTGCACCCTTCCATGCGGGAGGCGGGTCGCGGAACCGCGTTTCCGGGCCCGGCGCGGGGCAACTGGCCCTGGGGTCCGTCCCGTTGGCGCCCGTGAGGCAAGAAGTGTCCCACGTCACAGGATTGGTCGCACGGGAGGGATCTATGCGTATTCGCCCCCATTTGGGTGACGGTCGCATCCGGACATAGTGATCGAGTCCGGTATCAATTCATCATGTCCGTGGTTGCGGACTTTGAGGTTCCCTTGAGGATATGCACGGGCATTCCCTTTAATTCCCTCTTCCGCACCGCACGGTCGCGCTATTTTCCCTCCCGGAGCCGGTTTCGGATACGGCTTCCGATGCAGCATGAAATCGGGGAAGGGAAACAAGTGAACACGATGCGGACCTCTTTCGGAGGTGTCGTACTGGCCGGTGTCCTCGCTCTGGGGACGGCGGCACCCGCGCTCGCCGCGGCGCCGGCGGAGACGGTCGGGACCGGACCGTCCCGTGTGGTGCGGCAGGTGGACGTGGCCGGTCCCGCGGTCGGCGCGGCGTACCGGCTCAAGAAGCTGAAGTCGCTGACCAGCAAGGGTCAGGCGTCCCAGGACGCCTGGTTCAAGTACCTCGGGCTGTACCGCTCGGGCTCGAACTACTTCCGGTTCAACTGGAGCACCAACGGCTGCAACAGCTCGCCGGAGAAGCTGCCGGGCGGCTACGACTTCACCTACTCCTGCCACCGCCACGACTTCGGTTACCGCAACTACAAAACAATTGTGGGGAAGCCGGCCTGGCGCCGGGATCACAAGAAGCGTATCGATGACGTATTCCTCCAGGACATGCGCAAGGCCTGCCAGTACAAGCCCTGGGCCGACCCGCTCACCCCGGCGATGCGGAAGAAAATGAAGGCCGCCTGCCTCAAGACCGCGAACAAGTACTACGCCGCGGTCAGGGTCGCCGGCTGATCTCCGCCGCTCGCGGCTGACGGCGTGCGCCGTGGCCGGGAGCGGGGCCCCGGCGCACGCCTTCCGGCGCGCCGGGGCCGCCCCGGGTTGCCGGCCCGTCCGGGTGGCGGGCGGGCGTACGCTTGGCAACCCCGGCCCGTGAGACGTGTCGGGCTGCTGCGTTGTTCGCCTCGCTGGGACGGAACCTTCTGATGAGCCTGACTGGTCTGCTCGACGCCGTCGTACGGGACCCGGCGCTCGCCGAAGCGCTCCAGGCCGCGACCGACGGGAACCGGCCGCATGTGGACCTGGTGGGGCCGTCGGCCGCCCGCCCGCTCGCGGTCGCCGCGCTCGCCCGGGAGGCCGGCCGCCCGGTGCTCGCGGTGACCGCCACCGGCCGGGAGGCGGAGGACCTCGCCGCCACGCTGCGCAGCCTCGTGCCGGCCGGCGAGGACAACTCCGTCGTGGAGTTCCCGTCCTGGGAGACGCTGCCGCACGAGCGGCTCTCCCCGCGCTCGGACACCGTCGGCCGGCGCCTCGCGGTGCTGCGCCGGCTCGCCCACCCGCGCCAGGACGACCCCACCGCAGGCCCCGTCTCCGTCGTCGTCGCGCCCATCCGCTCCGTGCTCCAGCCGCAGGTCAAGGGCCTGGGCGACCTGGAGCCCGTCAGTCTGCGCACCGGCCAGAGCGCCGACCTCGAAGAGATCGTCGACGGTCTGGCGGCGGCCGCGTACGCGCGCGTCGAGCTGGTCGAGAAGCGCGGCGAGTTCGCCGTCCGCGGCGGCATCCTGGACGTCTTCCCGCCGACCGAGGAGCACCCCCTGCGGGTGGAGTTCTGGGGCGACGACGTCGAGGAGATCCGCTACTTCAAGGTCGCCGACCAGCGGTCCCTGGAGGTCGCCGAACACGGCCTGTGGGCGCCGCCGTGCCGTGAGCTGCTGCTGACCGACCAGGTGCGGCAGCGGGCCGCCGCGCTCGCCGAACAGCATCCCGAGCTGGGCGAACTGCTCGGCAAGATCGCCGAGGGAATCGCCGTCGAGGGCATGGAGTCGCTGGCTCCGGTCCTGGTGGACGACATGGAGCTGCTGCTGGACGTGCTGCCGGCCGGGAGCATGACGGTGGTGTGCGACCCGGAGCGGGTACGCACCCGGGCCGCCGACCTGGTGGCGACCAGCCAGGAGTTCCTCCAGGCGTCCTGGGCGGCCAGCGCCGGTGGGGGAGCGGCGCCGATCGATGTGGGCGCGGCCTCCCTGTGGGGCCTCGCGGACGTCCGGGACCGGGCGCGCGAGCTGGGGATGATGTGGTGGTCGGTCAGCCCCTTCGCGGCCGATGAGGAGCTGGTGACGGGGGGCGACACCCTCAAGCTGGGCATGCATGCCCCCGACACCTACCGTGGTGACACCCAGCGGGCACTGGCCGACACCAAGCAGTGGGTGGCGGACGGCTGGCGCACGCTGTTCCTCACCGAGGGCCACGGCCCGGCGGCCCGTACGGTCGAGGTCCTCGGCGGCGAGGGCATCCCCGCCCGCCTGGACGCCGACCTCGCCGAGATCTCCCCGTCCGTCGTCCATGTCTCCTGTAGCTCCCTCGACAACGGCTTCCTCGACCCGTCGCTCAAGCTCGCCGTCCTCACCGAGACCGACCTCTCCGGCCAGAAGGCGGCCGGCAAGGACGGCGCCCGGATGCCGGCCCGCCGCCGCAAGACCATCGACCCGCTCACCCTCGAAGCGGGCGACTTCATCGTCCACGAGCAGCACGGTGTGGGCCGCTACATCGAGATGGTGCAGCGCACGGTCCAGGGCGCCACCCGCGAATACCTCCTCGTCGAGTACGCCCCCGCCAAGCGCGGCCAGCCCGGCGACCGCCTCTACATCCCCACCGACCAGCTGGAGCAGGTCACCAAGTACGTGGGCGGCGAGGCCCCCACCCTGCACCGGCTCGGCGGCGCCGACTGGACCAAGACCAAGGCCCGCGCCAAGAAGGCCGTCAAGGAGATCGCCGCCGACCTCATCAAGCTGTACTCCGCGCGGATGGCGGCGCCCGGCCACACCTTCGGCCCGGACACCCCCTGGCAGCGCGAGCTGGAGGACGCCTTCCCGTACGCGGAGACGCCCGACCAGCTCACCACCATCGCCGAGGTCAAGGAGGACATGCAGAAGTCGGTCCCCATGGACCGCCTGATCTGCGGCGACGTCGGCTACGGCAAGACGGAGATCGCCGTCCGTGCCGCCTTCAAGGCCGTCCAGGACGGCAAGCAGGTGGCGGTCCTGGTCCCGACCACCCTCCTCGTCCAGCAGCACTTCGGCACGTTCAGCGAGCGCTACGGCCAGTTCCCGGTCAACGTCCGGGCGCTCTCCCGCTTCCAGACCGACACCGAGGCCAAGGCCGTCCTCGAAGGGCTGCGGGAAGGCTCCGTCGACCTCGTCATCGGCACCCACCGCCTCTTCTCCTCCGAGACCAAGTTCAAGGACCTGGGCCTGGTCATCGTCGACGAGGAGCAGCGGTTCGGCGTCGAGCACAAGGAGCAGCTGAAGAAGCTCCGTGCCAACGTGGACGTCCTCACCATGTCCGCCACCCCCATCCCCCGCACCCTGGAGATGGCGGTGACGGGCATCCGCGAGATGTCCACGATCACCACCCCGCCCGAGGAGCGCCACCCGGTCCTGACCTTCGTCGGGCCGTACGAGCAGAAGCAGATCGGCGCCGCCATCCGCCGTGAACTCCTGCGCGAGGGCCAGGTCTTCTACATCCACAACCGGGTGGAGTCGATCGACCGGGCCGCCGCCCGGCTCCGCGAGATCGTCCCCGAGGCCCGTATCCAGACCGCCCACGGACAGATGGGCGAGTCGCAGCTGGAGCAGGTCGTCGTCGACTTCTGGGAGAAGAAGTTCGACGTCCTGGTCTCGACGACGATCGTCGAATCGGGCATCGACATCTCCAACGCCAACACCCTGATCGTCGAGCGCGGCGACAACTTCGGCCTCTCCCAGCTCCACCAGCTGCGCGGACGGGTGGGCCGCGGCCGCGACCGCGGCTACGCCTACTTCCTCTACCCGCCGGAGAAGCCGCTGACCGAGACCGCACACGAGCGGCTGGCGACCATCGCCCAGCACACCGAGATGGGTGCGGGCATGTACGTCGCCATGAAGGACCTGGAGATCCGCGGCGCGGGCAACCTCCTCGGCGGCGAGCAGTCCGGCCATATCGCCGGCGTCGGCTTCGACCTCTACGTACGGATGGTGGGCGAGGCGGTCGCCGACTACCGCGCCTCCCTGGAAGGCGGCGTGGAGGAGGAGCCCCCGCTCGAAGTCAAGATCGAGCTCCCCGTGGACGCCCATGTCCCGCACGACTACGCCCCCGGCGAGCGGCTGCGCCTCCAGGCCTACCGCGCCATCGCCTCCGCCTCCTCGGAGGAGGACATCGCGGCGGTCCGCGAGGAACTGGTCGACCGCTACGGCAAGCTGCCCGAGCCGGTCGAGAATCTGCTGCTGGTCGCCGGCCTGCGCATGCTGGCCCGCTCCTGCGGCGTCTCGGACATCACCCTCCAGGGCTCCAACGTCCGCTTCGGTCCCGTGGAGTTGCGCGAATCCCAGGAGCTGCGCCTCAAGCGGCTGTACCCCCGTACGGTCCTCAAGCCGGCCACCCGGCAGATCCTGGTGCCGCGCCCGGCCACCGGCAAGATCGGCGGCAAGCCGCTGGTCGGCCGCGAACTGCTGTCGTGGGTGGGGGAGTTCCTGGCCACGGTCCTCGGGTCGTAGGCGGTCGTCCGGCCTTCCCGTTCCGCGGCGGGACGGAGGGGCTGTGTGCGTCCGGCGGGGCTGGCCCGATGGGGGTGCGCGGCCAGGTCCGATTGTCAGTGGTCGCTGTGAGAATTGATGCCATGACGCGGACGGTTCGCACGGAAGCCGGACGCCGCCCCCTGCGCGCAGCGGGGGCGGCGATGCTCGGTTTTCCGTCGGTTCTTCCGCTGATGTCCGGCAGTTTCTGAGTATGCGTCACCATCGTGCGCAGTTGGCGAATGATGCCTCGTCAAACCATTCGTCATCGCAGGTCAACGGGTGTGTGCTGAGGGTGCGAAGGGGGGCTCGCGAACTAGGTACGGGTACTCATGCGGGCGGCTTCGACGGATGTGACGGTGGTAGTAACGGGGGGCCGAGTGCGGCGGAGGGAAGCGTGGGCCGAACGGCGCGGGGGCGTCGGGGAGCCGGTACACCGCTCGAGTTCGTGTCCCCGGCGCCATACGGGAAGGGAGGGGATGCTCCCACCGAAGGGGGCCTGTGTGACGGCACGCAGGCATTCGGCAGCGGCAGTGGGACGGGCCGGTACCCGGGACCGGGGGACGGTGTCCGACCGCTGACGTGCAAGCAGGGTCCGCCCGGGATGTGTTCACCCTCGCGGGCCCGGACCAGGGGGAAAGCAATGAAGACGTCCTTGCGCGCACGGGACGGTATGCCCTGTCCCTACCAGGGATCGGACGACGGCCCGCTCGAAGGCCCGGTGGATCTCAGCCTGTTGACCGAACGGGAGAAGCAGGTGCTCCTGCTCCTCGGGGGCGGCCCGTCCAACGGCGAGCTGTCCCGGCGGCTGAAGATCTCCGAGCGGACGGTCAAGGCGCATATCTCGCGCATCCTGATCAAGACCGGCCAGAGCTCCCGCTTGCAGGCCGCCATGGTCTCCGCCCTCTACCACCACCAGTTGTGCCCGTCGCCGAGCTGCCGGTGGAGCCCCGCGGCCGGCTCGCCGTCCCATGGCGTGGTGTCCGCCGCATAGCCGGCCAAACGGACAAGGAGCACGCTGTGCCGTCCCTGAGGGCAGTGGCCCTCGGGGCGGTGGCACTCGACGCGAGCGCCTGCGCCGGTGGTCAGCGCGAGGAGGTCCGGTGCAGGACGAGGAGGTCCGCGGCGCCGCCGAGGACGACGTAAGTGGACTTGGGATGGCGGGCGGTGGCGTCCGCCAGTGCCTGGCGCGGGGTGCGGTTGTCGCGGAGCTGCACGGCGACGTAGTCCGGCGACAGACCGCCGGTGTCGCCGGTCCAGAAGACCCGGGTACGCCCGGTGAGGCGGCTCAGCGGCCGGATGTCGGACTCCACGCTCGCACCGTCGGGTATTCGGTCCAGCAGCTTCTCGGCGGCGGCGACGTCCGGCGGGGTGCGGTAGGTGGCGCTTTCGGTGAGGCGGGCCAGCGGAAGCGTGGTGGTCAGCGCGACGGCCACGGCAACCACGGCGGCCGGCAGATGGTGGGCGTACGAGCGCAGCCAGGGGCGGGCGGAGACCCGGGCCTTCGGCAGGGCGTCGATCAGCGCGAGGAAGACCACGGGCATCAGGACGGCGTTGTAGTGCCAGTCGATGCCCCAGTAGTGCGGCTCGTGGGACAGGAAACGCCACCCCAGGGTGGGCAGCGCCACCAGCAGCAGAGGGGAACGCAGCGCGAGCAGGCCGGTGGTGGGCAGCAGGACCCACAGCGTGGTGCGCAGGGCGGTGTCGAGGGGAATGGTGAGGCCGCCGCCGTCCGCGCCGAACTTGCTCCAGTAGTCGTACGAGCCGGAGCCGTTGAACCCCGGTATGAGTACGCCGAGGGTGACGGCGGTGGCGGTGATGCCGAAGACGACCAGCCCGATGGCCAACAGGCTGGCCCGCCGGGTCCGTAGCAGGGCGAGCGCCCCGATGACGGCCGCGGTCACCCCGAGGTCCTCCTTGACCAGCACCAGGGGCGCGGCCCAGCACACCACCGCGGTCCACCGTCCGCGCAGCACCGCTTCGAGCGCGAAGGCGATCAGCGGAAGCGCGAAGGCGATCTCGTGGAAGTCGAAGTCGACGGCCTTCTGCACGCCCCAGGACGTGCCGTAGGCGACACCGATCGCGAGGCCCGGGACGCGGCCCAGGTAGCGGGCGGCGGCGCGGGTGACCGGTATCGCGGACAGCGCGAAGAGCGCGGACTGCGCGATCAGCAGGGTCAGGGAAGAGGGGAACAGCCGGTAGAGGGGGGCGAGCACGACCAGTACGGGACTGAAGTGGTCGCCGAGGATGTTGGTGCCGGGCCCCTTGAGGTCGACGATCGGGGCCCGGAAGTGGGCGTAGCCCCGTATGGCCTGCTCGAAGATGCCCAGGTCCCAGGAGGACGTGGACAGGGTTCGGAAGCGGTAGAGGGACAGCAGCGCGAAGGCGACGAAGAAGAACCCCGCCGTCCAGTACGGGTCGAGGCGAGGGGCGCGCAGGGGAGCGGTCCGGGTCCGCAGGCGCTGCGCGGTGCGCCGCAGGCGTCCCGGCCGCTCCGGCGGTGAGGCGACGGTGGCCGCGGCCTCGTCGCCGGGCGGGGTGGCGGACCGCGGCGGCGGCACGGCACCGGCCGGGCCGGCGGTGCGGGGCGGGGGTACGGCGCCGACGTCCTCCCCAAGAACCCGTCCGGGGGCACCCCCGGCCGATACTGCGGCCGTGTCCATGCGGATCCTCACTCTCCAATGTCGAAAACATACTCGAAGCAGATCCCCGGACGGCCCGGCGGCCGCTGCGCTGAGACGGCGGGGTGCCAGTGGGTCAGACGCGGGTGCGGGGCGGTCCGTTCCCGGGGCGGGAACGCGGGCGGCCCGGGACCGCGTAAGTCGCGGTTCCGGGCCGGTGCTGTGGAGAGCGATGTCGTTATGAGCCTTCGGTAGGGCGGTGGACTGTGGGCACCTCGATGCCGGTGCCGTCACCAGCGATCCCCTGGGCCGAAGGGCTGGCCGCTCTTGTCACCACCCTTCGTGGTGGATCTGAAGTAATGCCGCGGGCCGCTGAGCAGATGGCGCCCATGGTCTGTAGAGCGCCATCGGCAAGCTGTGAGTCGAAGACCCACCCTCCCCGCAGATCAGTGCTGCTGATTGCGTACAGGGCGGGCCATACACGCCAAGACCGGTGACTCCGGCGACGGCTGTACGTTTCCGATGACCGTGTATCCCCATCCCTCGTACAGCCTCTGAACCTTCCCGTCGCCGGCGGCCGGGTTCACCATCAGCGTCGCGTACGGTTCCTTCCTCGTAGCCAGTAGCTCATCGTGGATGCGGCGTGCTAGGCCCTTCCCCCGCCATGACTGGATGACCCCGATCTCCTTCACCGCGACCGCGGGCACCGCCGTGTACACGACGGGGGCGGGTGTGGCCATGCGAGCCCACCAACGGTCATCCGATGCAACGGTGTTGGCGTAGGTGTAGCCCACCGGGACATCGGCCGCGAAGGCGACGACGGCCTGCCAGCCGGGGTCCGCGCTGTGGCGCTGGAGACGCTCGGCGAATACTTCCGCGCGGTAGTTCGGCAGGTGCAGCAGATCTGCTCTTACCTGCCGGTACAGGCCAATGAGGTGTTGTTGCACGCCAGGCAGAGCCGTGAAGCGCTGAAGTGTGACGGGGGCGGTCATGCCAGGGCCTCTCGCCGGTGCTCTGTCCACATGCGGGTGTGCGGGCTGTGGGGCGCGCACTCCCGCAGGCGGGCGCCGAAAGCGCCGAGCATCCCGGAAACACGTGGGTGCCGTTTCGCTCCCTGCGGGATGTTCATCGCGGTGGAGACGGCTGGGCCGAGGTCTCCCTGTCCGAGCTGGGCGCGAGCGAGTCGTGCCGTGGCGATGGCGCGGGATCGGTGCATGTGGGGTGGGAGCGCTGCCAGGCTGCGGTGCGCACGGGCTTCCGCCTCGGCCCAGTCGCCGAGGGCGAGGTACGCGGCCAGGGCGAGGCTGTCCAATTCGGATTGACCGTAGAACGCTTCGAGCCATACGGGTCGAGCCGTTGAGCCGTCTGCCCGGTCGAGCGCTTCTTGGGCATGGCCGAGCGACCGCCGCACCCCCGCACCGTCGCCGATGGTGCCGTGGATGGCGGCGTGCCGGGCGTGCCCCAGGGAGCCGAAGAGCGGGTCCCGCCGGACAATGGAGAGGTTTCGAGCTACGTCGTTGGCCGCGAGTGCGTCCGTGGGGCGCCCCAGGTGTCGGTACAGCGTTCCGGCGTGCGACCAGATGCGGAACTGGATCGCCTGATCGCCGGACATGCTGGCCAGGCTGGATGCCCGCTCGTGGTGGCGCCGTGCAGCATCGAAGCGGCGGCCGTCGATCGCTGCCCACATCGCACTTGAGGTGAAGGCGGCAGCTACGCCGTAGAGCTGAGCGCGTACGCGCTGGCTGGCTGCCCCCCGGCTCTGAAGGTGTACGGCTTCGGCGGCCAGTTCGAGAGCGCGGGTTTCGATGCCGCGAATGCCCCCGTGCTGGTGGTCGCCGGCCACGACTCCGGCGAACTTGTGCTGAAGCTTGGCGACGGCGGATGCCCCGACGCGGTGGGGTGGGGCAGCGGCCGGTGCGGGCATTGCGGCGGTAGCCGCGGTGGCACTGAGGAAGCTGCGGCGATTCACGGGGTCCTCCTGCGGTGGAGCCGGGGCAGATGCGGCGCGGCCCCGGGGCACGAACCCTAAAGCGGTGGCCGAGAGACCGGTGACCTTTGTCAGCGCGGCACGGGTGGCGGACTTCGGCCATCGGACGCGGCCCGCCTTCCAGTCCCGCACCGACGAACCGTCCAGCCCTCCGAGCCTGCCGGTGAGGTCGCCGATGGCCTGATTGACCGCGTCGGCAAGCGTGTTGGAGCTGTAGCCGTGCTCTGCCATCCACGCAGTGAGTACCAGGTTTCGCGTGGTTTGCATGTCCGCACCGTAGACCCAGGAACAGCGGGCAGTCAGGTAAATAGGCAGTCAAATCCCCCTAGGGAGCGTGAAGAGAAAGCGATGGGATCGCACTAACCGCAGCCCAATGACGCCGCGTTAGCTGGTCAAAGCCGCCGATGTGCGGCGATCGGCTCACGTCAATTGGCTCCGGAAGGGACTTGATGAATTCGATGACGCAGGCGCACGTGCTCGGTCTGGGCCACCTCTCGCACCCTCTGCTCGGCCGATGGGTGATCGACCATGCCCACGGTGGCCGCATCGGGGTCTTCCGCGCACTCGCCCCCGACGTAACGGCACCGCGCCTCGGGCCGGTCCTCAGGGTTCCGGACACACCCCCGGTGGCCTGGCTTTCGCCGGAGGGCGGCGGTGTGGAGTGGACGACCGTCCCGGACGCGATCGAGGCCCTGAAGTGAGTGCTGAACGGCCGCCTGAGGTTGGCGACGAGGTCGAGTGCGGCCCGGGGCGTCTGGCCGTGGTGACGGACATCCGCAAGGGCGTCCTCTATCTGCGGGGTCCAGGGAGCCGGGAGTGGCCGGTTGAAGATCCCGCAGTCCTGGTGGTTTCGCGGACGCGGGCGGAGCGGAACGCAGCAGGTGATGTGTGGTGAGCGGACAGACGCCATTCACAGGTCAACATCCCAGGGAGTCAGGACGTATGGGCTTATTGATGCCTCATCCCGGGCGGCTTCCGACTCCACAGTTCGCATGGCTGGAGATCACCGGTTTCTGCAATCTGTCATGCCGTCACTGCTACGCGGACTCGTCTCCGCAGGGCGACCACGGCACCATGACGGAGACGGACTGGCTTCGGGTCATCGACGAGCTCGCCTCGATGGCCGTTCGCGATGTGCAGTTCATCGGCGGCGAACCCACTCTCCACCCGAGTCTTCCGGCACTGATTCGCCATGCTCGCAGCAGGCGCATGCGGATTGAGGTTTTCAGTAACTTTACGCACATCTCGGATGCCGTATGGGAAGCGCTCCGATTGCCGGACGTGCGGCTGGCCTTCAGCTACTACTCGGACGAGAGCCAGGATCACGATGACGTGACCGAGAGCCGGGGCTCACACAGTCGTACTCTCGCCAACATCGAAAAGGCAAAGTCTCTCGGCATCCCGATGCGTGGCAGCGTGATCAAGGTGTTGGAGGGACAGCGTGGCGACGAGTCGCGCCGGCAATTGCTGGACATCGGTATGCGGGATGTCCGAACCGACAGGGTCCGGCCGTTCGGCCGGGCCGCGGGTGGCTCCGTCCCGCACCTCTCGAAACTGTGCGGCCAGTGCGGACGGAACAAGATGGCCATCTCGCCGGAAGGTGAGGTCTGGCCCTGCGTGTTCGCGCGCTGGATGGCTGTGGGCAACGTCCACCATCAAAGCCTTCGCGACATCTACAACGGCGTTCCTATGCAAGGGGCTCGCGCGGAACTGACTGCCGCCTTTCCCGAAAAGGCCCCCGAAGCGGACGGCGATCCGAGTTGTCTTCCTGACTGCAATCCGTCGTTCGATACGTGCTCGCCGCAGCTCGCCTGCGCGCCAGATGCAGCCTGCACGCCAACCGAGGGCTCAGATCGTCTCAAGGATCCGATCATGTCGCCGCAACGGTCAGTGCGATACAACAATCCGCGCATCGCAGGTACGGATTGCTGACGAGCCACACGGAGAGGTCAAACACTTGCTGCACGGGTGGGATCCGGGGTGTTCCCGAGTAGCGTGGCCGCGCTCACCTGTTCCCGCGCGTATGGAGAAGACATGAGCACGGCCGCCTCGGATCTCTATCTGGCCCGCCGCGATGCGTACGCAGAGTTCCTCAGCGCTGCCGACGAGGAATCGGCCGTCTGCTGGCGCAAGGCCGAGGGCCAATACGCCGGCCCCGAGGAGACCACGGCAGCGCAGGACGCGGCCTACATCGTGACCCGCGACAGCTACAACCGGATCTTGGTTGAGCCGGTCGGCCCGCATAAGGAAGCACAGGCCCTGATCGAGCAGATCCGGCTTCTCGGGCGGGCGACGAAGCAAGAACAGGACTGGGTCGGTTTCAAAAAGGCGCGGGAGGTCTTTGTGGACGCGGCCCGTATGTGTCTCAAGGACTCCTTGGGTGGTTGAGCCCTGACCGGCCGGCGACGGACTCCCGTCGTCAGCCGGTTAACGCTGGGGCGCACGGAGCCGACGAGGGCCGACGAGTGTGGCCGGGTACATCGACCCTTCCGTCCATGCTGACCAGTACCGATTATCACTGGTCAGAGGCCCGCCGACATCGAACGTCACCGCTTCCGTCATGCGGCCGGTCTACGGCCGCCGGAAACTGATTAGCACGCCGATGAGGGCGGGCAACGAGCCGCCGCTCGGGAGCAGAACCGACCCCGCCCCAGATCGTTGGCCGAAGCAGTGGCCTGGGCCACGCCGACTCCATAGCATCGATCCACCAAGGTCGAGACTCCGTCGCACGATCTGCCGGGAGGCCAAGTGTTCCGCCGTAGGACAGCGCTCTCCGTATCCGCCACCGCCGCTCTGCTGGCCGCGGCCCCGTTGCTCGCGGCCTGCGGGAGCGACGCCCATCCCGGGGCCGCGGCCATCGTGGACGGGAAGCGGATCACCGTCTCGCAGTTGCAGGCGAAGGTGAAGGACGTACGCGCCGCCCAGGCGAAGTCCCCGCAGGGCGGCCAGATGATCATGAACACCGGGCGGCTGAGCCTGGCCACGCTGAACGGCATGATCTTCGACGAGGTGCTGGCCCGCGGCGCGAAGGACGCCGGGGTGACGGTCACCCGCCGCGACGTCCAGCGGTGGCGGGCCGAGGCCGAGAAGCAGGCCGGCGGCGCCGAGCGGCTGAAGGCGATGTGGCTCCAGCAGGGCGTCGCCCCCGCCGAGATCGACTCCACGGTCCGCAATCAGCTGCTGCTCGACGGTGTCGCCCGGCACCTCGGCGCGGACCGCGGCAAACCGCAGGGGCAGCAGAAGCTCGCCCAGGCGCTGGCCAAGACCTCCCGTTCCATGGGGATCGACGTCAATCCGCGGTTCGGCAAGTGGGACGACCACCAGGTCATCCTCGGCGAGACCAAGGAAGCGTGGATCACCCGGGAGCCCGCGAAACAGCAGGCCTGAGAGGCCGGGCCGTACGGGGCGGTCCATATGCGCTGTCCCACGGCGCGGCCCGTATGGCCCGGCCTTCACGGGGCGGTCCGTACGGGGTGAGCGAAGGGGAGCGCGGGGCGTCCGGGCCCTTGACGGCCGGGGCCGGGCGTTGTCGGTGCGGTGCGTTACGTTCGAGGCGTGAACGCTGACGCCTCTGCCGCCGAGACCGGCGCCGACGCCCGCCCCGAGGGCACCGGCACCGGACGCCTGGTTCTGCTCACCACCAGCCACCGGGTCGCCCCCGGACTCCTGTCATGGCCTGCCTGGCAGATCCTGCGCGGGGCGGACCGGGTGCTGTGCGCCGCCCCGGACCATCCGCAGCTGCCCTATCTGCGGGAGGCCGGCATCGAGGTGGAGACGGCCGCCCCCGCCGCCCGCGAACTGGTCGACTACTGCGTGCCGGAGGACCGTACGGCCGTCGTCCTGACCTCGGCGGACGGTGAGAGCGCGCTGACCGACGGCCTGGCCCGGCTGGCCGGCTCCGGCCGCGAGACCATGCCGGACCTGGAGCTGCTGCCCGGCTCCTACGACCTGCCCGGCGCCCGGCTGCTCGACCTCGTCCAGGTCATGGACCAGATCCGCGCCGCATGCCCCTGGAGCAGCATCCGTACGCACCGTGACCTCGCCAAGTACGGCATCGAGGAGGCGTATGAGCTGGTCGAGGCCATCGAGGAGGGCGACCGCGAGGCGCTCCGCGAGGAGTTGGGAGATGTCCTCCTCCAGGTCGTCTTCCATGCCCGGATCGCCCAGGACGACCCCGATGAGCCGTTCTCCCTCGACGATGTCGCGGGCGGCATCGTCGAGAAGCTGATCCATCGCCATCCGCATGTCTTCGGGGAGGAGGATGCCGCGACCCCGGAGGACGTCAAGGCGCACTGGCTGCGGACGAAGGCCGAGGAGAAGCAGCGCGAATCAGTGACCGAGGGCATTCCGCTGGCTCAGCCCGGTCTGGCGCTGGCGGCGAAGCTCGCCTCGCGGGTCCGCACGGCGGGGCTCGACGTGGCGCCCCCGGCCGGCCAGGGCATCGGGTACGAGCTGCTGGCGCTGGCCATGCGGGCCGAGGCGGAGGGCGTGGACCCGGAGGCGGCGCTGCGGGCGGCGGCGCGGGCCTACCGGGATGCGGTGGTGGCCGCCGAGGGCGGTGCCGCCCCGGGCCGGTCCGGCGGATCAGGGCCGGACTTGGCCTGAGGGACGGAACCGTCCTGAGGGCCGGTGCGGCAGCGGCTTCCGCAAGGGGCGGGTGGGGCGCCGGAGCTGACGCGGCCGGTGCCACCGCCTCCGTCACGAAGTGACCGACGCGACCGTCTCCGTCACGAAGTGACCGGGGTGGTCGCTTCGCCGGCGGACGCCCCTTCGCCGGCCGCCGCCGGTTCCCGCTCGCCGCGGCTGGCCGCCGTGGGGCGGCGCCGTAGCCGGTCGGCGAGCCAGAGCCCCACAACCGCCAGGGCCAGCGCGGCACCCAGTGCACACACCCCGCCCCAGCCCGCCATGCCCCACACCACGGACGTCAGCGCCGAGCCCGCCGCCCCGCCCACGAAGTAGCTGGTCATATAGGCCGAGTTGAGGCGGTTGCGGGCCTCGGGGCGGACCGCGTAGACCAGATTCTGGTTGCTGATGTGGACCGCCTGCGCGGACAGGTCCAGCACGATCACCCCGGCCACCAGCGCCGCCAGCGACCAGGCACCGCCCGCCCCGCCGGCCGCCAGCAGGCCCCAGGACCCCAGCAGCAGGAATGCCGCGGCGCCGGTGACGTGATGCGCCAGACCCCGGTCCGCCAGCCGTCCGCCCACCGAGGCGGACAGCGAACCGGCCGCGCCCACCAGCCCCAGCAGACCGATGGCCGACTCCTGCCAGCCGTAGGCCGGTCCGGACATCAAGAACGCCAGCGCCGTCCACAGCACGCTGAAGCCCGCGAAGGTCAGCGCGCCCAGCGCGCCCCGCCACCGCAGCACCGGCTCCTGGGCGAACAGCGCCAGCGTGGAGCGCAGCAGCGCCGGATAGCGCAGCCCGGCGGTGGTGCGCAGCGCGGGCAGCCGGAGCCGCAGCAGCACCGCCATCAGCAGCATCAGCGCGGCGTTGACCCAGTACACGGTGCGCCAGCCGCCCAGCTCGGCCAGGAGTCCGGCGGCCGTACGGGCCAGCAGGATGCCCAGCAGCAGCCCGGTCATGACGGTGCCGACGGTCCGGCCGCGCGCGGCGGGCGCCGCGAGGGTCGCCGCGTAGGGCACCACGACCTGGGCGGCGGCCGAGGTCAGGCCGGTCAGGGCGGTGCCGGTCAGCAGGAGGGCGGCGTTCGGCGCGCTCGCGGTGACGGTGAGGAAGGCCGCGGTCGCAGCGGTCAGGGTGACGGCCAGCCGGCGCCGCTCCAGCAGATCGCCGAGCGGGACGAGCAGCAGCAGGCCGAGGCCGTAGCCGACCTGGGCGACGGTGACGACCAGCGCGGCGGTGGACGCGGACAGCTCCAGGTCGCGGCCGATGACGTCCAGCAGCGGCTGGGCGAAGTAGTTGCCGGCGACGGACAGCCCGGCGGCGACCGACATCAGCAGCAGCGTGCCGCGGCCCAGCCCCGGCCGCGGGCCCGCCGCGCCTTCTGTGGCCGGCTCGGGTATCTGCGCGCTCGCCATGACATGACCTCCCCTGTACCGCCCGCGGCCACCGCGGCGGCGGGCACGTCCCAGCCTGGGCCCGCCCGATCGATGAGTCCAACACATCGTTGTCATCGCATCCATCGTGGATCGAGATCAGTGCTGGCTAGGATCGGTGGACATGGAGCTCCAGCAGATGCGCTATGTGGTCGCGGTGGCCGAGACCGGTGGGTTCACCCGGGCCGCCGAGCGCTGTCATGTGGTGCAGTCCGCGCTCAGCCATCAGATCGCCCGGCTGGAGAAGGAGCTCGGGGCCCGGCTCTTCGACCGGACCAGCCGCAGCGTCCGGCTGACCGCCGCCGGTGAGGCCTTCGTTCCGGTGGCCCGGCAGGCGCTGGAGGCGGCCGAGCGCGCCCGCGCGGAGGTGGCGGCGGCGACCGGCGAGGTGCGCGGCCGGCTCGCGGTCGGCGCGATCTCCACCGTCGCGGCCGTGGACCTCGCCCGTGAGCTGGGCGCCTTCCGCACGCGTTGTCCCCAGGTGCGGATCAGCCTCCAGATGGAGATGAGCGATGCGCTCCTGGAGAAGGTGCGCCAGGGCGTGCTGGACGTCGCCTTCGTCGGGCTGGTGCCCGGCGCCCGCACCGTCGGCGTACGGGAGAAGGAGCTGGCGCGCGGTGAGCTGGTCGCCGTGGTCCCGCCGGGGCATCCGCTGGCGGGGCGGGAGTGGACCACGCTGTCGCGGATGGCGCGGGAGACCTTTGTGGACTTCACGGCGGGGTCCGCGGCCCGCCGGCAGCGCGACGAGGCGTTCCGTGCGGCGGGGCTGACCTCGGAGGTGGCCTTCGAGGTGACCACCCTGGAGTTCCTGGCGAAGCTGGTACGGGCGGGCCTCGGCGTCGGAATGGTGCCGGAGGCCATCGCCTCCGAGCTGTCCGGGCTGCACATCGTGCGGGTGCGGCCGGCGCCGGAGCGGACCGAGCGGGTGGTCTGGAGCGGCCTCGGCCCGTCGCCGGCGGCCGTGGCGTTCCTGCAAGGGCTGGGGGTGGATACGGCGTAGCGCGGGGGTGCTGCGGGCCCGGCCGGTGCGCGGGCGCGCCGTGGTGCGCCCAGCGGTTACGGTCGGAAGGTGCACGACAAGCCCCACGCCCCCTCCGCCGACGCCCCCGCGGGCTGCCCCGCCGCCGCGCCCGCCCCCGAGCTGTTCACCTGGGAGTTCGCCGCCGATCCCTACCCCGCGTACGCCTGGCTGCGCGAGCATGCGCCGGTGCACCGGACCGAGCTGCCCAGTGGCGTCGAGGCCTGGCTGGTGACCCGTTACACCGAGGCGCGGCAGGCGCTCGCCGACGGCCGGCTGTCCAAGAACCCGGTGCATCACAGCGAGGCCGCGCACGGCAAGGGCAAGGTCGGCATCCCCGGTGAGCGCAGCGCGAACCTGATGACGCATCTGCTCAACATCGACCCCCCGGACCACACCCGGCTGCGCCGGCTGGTCTCGAAGGCCTTCACCCCGCGCCGGGTCGCCGCCTTCGCCCCGCGGGTCCAGGAGCTGACCGACCAGCTCATCGACCAGTTCGCGGCGAAGGGGGAGGCGGATCTGATCCATGAGTTCGCCTTTCCGCTCCCCATTTACGCGATCTGCGATCTGCTGGGCGTACCGGGCGAGGACCAGGACGACTTCCGCGACTGGGCCGGCATGATGATCCGGCACGGCGGGGGGCCGCGCGGCGGTGTCGCCCGGTCCGTGAAGAAGATGCGCGGCTATCTCGCCGAGCTGATCCACCGCAAGCGCGAGTCCCTGGGCGACACCGCGGAGCCGGACGAGGATCTGATCTCCGGCCTGATCAGGGCCTCCGACCACGGCGAGCACCTCACCGAGAACGAGGCCGCCGCGATGGCCTTCATCCTGCTCTTCGCCGGTTTCGAGACCACCGTCAACCTCATCGGCAACGGCATCTATGCGCTGCTGCGCCACCCCGCCCAGCGGGAGCTGCTCCAGAAGTCGCTGGCGGCGGGCGATACCGAGCTGCTCACCACCGGTATCGAGGAACTGCTCCGTTACGACGGACCCGTGGAGCTGGCGACCTGGCGGTTCGCGACCGAGGAGCTGACGCTGGCCGGGCAGCGGATCGCGAAGGGCGACCCGGTCCTGGTGGTGCTGGCCGCCGCCGACCGCGACCCGGCACGCTTCGACGAGCCGGACATCCTCGATCTGACCCGTCGTGACAACCAGCACCTGGGATACGGGCACGGCATCCACTACTGCCTGGGCGCGCCGCTCGCCCGGCTCGAAGGACAGGCCGCTCTGGCGACGCTGCTCAACCGGCTCCCGGACATCCGGCTTGCCGCGGAACCGGACGATTTGCGCTGGCGCGGCGGGCTCATCATGCGCGGACTGCGGTCGCTGCCGGTGGAGTTCGGGCCCGAGCGGCCCTGACCAGCGAAAAGGACAAAAGTGACGCCGAGTCAGCCGTGTGACCTTTACGTGATCTCCACTACACCGACTTGTGACTACCCGTGACCCCGGCTACCTTTCGACCGACGATCGACGGCTTCACTCGATCGGCCGAAGCGGTGATGTGGGGGACCGGTGTAACGGTGCGCCCCGTGCGCGCAGGCCGGGCGGGTGACCCGTCGAGCAGCTCGACGAGCTCGTCGTACAACTCAACCGCCGCGCGAAAGGCATCCGCATGCGTTCCGGGAACGGCCGACATCGTCGCCCCCGTCAGGCACCGGCCATCTTTGTCACGGTGGGAGTGACCGGCGCCGGCATCGCCCTGCCACTGCTCGGTGCGAGCGGCGCTCACGCCGCCGACACCGCGACCTGGGACAAGGTCGCCCAGTGCGAGAGCGGCGGCGTCTGGAGCGCGGCCTCGGGCAACGGCTACTACGGCGGGCTCCAGCTCACCCAGGAGCTGTGGGACACCTACGGCGGCGCGGCCTACGCCTCGCGCCCCGACCTCGCCAGCCGCTCCCAGCAGATCGCGGTGGCCCAGTCGATCCTCGACGCCCGCGGCCCGGACCAGTGGTCGAGCTGTGCGGTGAGCGCCGGTCTCGCCAAGGACGGGCGCGCGCCGGAGGTCGACCCGGGCAGCGTCGCCACCCCCTCGCCCGCCCCGTCGGACGCGGACGGCTCCTCGGACCCCTGGGACTCGTCCGGTTCGTCCGGCACGCACGACGACCCGGACTCCGCCGGGCAGCAGCGCGACGAGCCCGGCGACGAGCCGTCCGACCCGGCGCCCTCGCCCGACGCCACGGATTCCGGCCGCTCCGGCGACGCGTCCACGAGTCCGGAGCCGTCCGACCCGCCGCCGTCCGACCCGGCGACGCCGGACGACCGGGACGGCGACCCGTCGCAGTCCGCCGACCCGTCCGACGGGGGCAGCCGTCCGGACACGACCGGCACCCCGCAGGAGACGCCCTCCAAGGGCAAGCACCGCGGCGGCGCGGGTGACGACGAGGACAGGTCCGCCGGCGGCCGGCATGCCTCGCGGGGCGATGACGCGCACCGCACGGGCCCGGCGGCCGACGGCAACTACACCGTGCGGCCGGGTGACACGCTGTCAGCCATCGCCCAGGCCCACCGGCTGCCCGGTGGCTGGGCCGCGCTCTACGAGGGCAACGAGGGCGTCATCGGCTCCGATGCGGACCTGATCAAGCCGGGCCAACTGCTCGATCTGGGGCACGCGGCAGGGTAGTTCGCCGCCTTCGCCCGCTTTTGGGGAAAGTGAGACATGGCTCTCGTTGGCTCCGGTGAACCCCGGTTCGTCCCACCTCGTCGAACCGGGGTTCACCTGCGGATATGTGACCTACCCGTGATCAAAAACGGTCAACTTGGTTCACATGATGGGGTTTGAACCCCAGGGCGGTTACTGCTTAACGTCAGGACCGCTCGCCAAAGCGGGCCCTTTGATCACACGCCGAATCCTGCCGGTGATCGGAGGCACTTGACGCGCAAGCGCCGAAGGCAGGAGCGGGGGACCCAAGGTACGTGCCGGCCCCACCCGTGAAAGCGGGTCAACCGGCTTGGGGTGAAGCCACGTGCGCCACGCGCACGCGGCCGGGCGATTTCTCACAGCCCGAACCCGACAGCTCACCTCGTAGGCGTCGGTGAGGAAACGAACGAACCATGCTGATCATCAAGGGCAAGCACCGTCGTCCGTCCAAGGCCGTCCGCGTCGCCACCCTCGCCGGCATCGCCGGTGCTGCTGTGGCCGTCCCGCTGATGGGCGCCACCTCCGCCTCTGCCGCCTCCGTGGCCACCTGGGACAAGGTCGCCCAGTGTGAGTCCGGCGGCAACTGGTCGATCAACACCGGTAACGGCTACTACGGTGGCCTCCAGTTCTCCAACTCCAGCTGGGCCGCCGCCGGTGGCACGCAGTACGCGGCGCGCGCCGACCTGGCCAGCAAGTCCCAGCAGATCGCCGCCGCCGAGAAGCTCCTCGCCATCCAGGGGCCGGGTGCCTGGTCCTGCGCCGGTGCCGGCAACCTGACCGCCGGTGGCCCGGCCGCCGACGTCGACACCTCCGGCTCCGCGCAGACCAAGTCCGCGCCCCAGCAGGACCAGGGCAAGACCGAGGCGAAGAAGGCCCCGGCCGCCCCCGAGCAGCACGCCTCGCGCTCCACCGAGCGCAAGTCGATGGGCCACGGCAACTACACCGTCAAGGCGGGCGACACCCTCGCCAAGATCGCCAAGGCCCACGGCAGCGACTGGAAGTCGGTCTACAAGGCCAACAAGTCGGTCATCGGCGGCAACCCGAACCTGATCTTCCCGGGTCAGAAGCTCAACGTCTGAGTCCCTCCCTCACCGGGACGCGGGCGGGCCCGAGCGGCGGGCCCCCTTCCCCCGTGAGACCGCCCCGCCCCGGCGCGCCCTTCCCCCGAGCGCGCCGGGGCGGGGTTTCTTCTGCCCGGACGGAGCCCGGACGGAGCCCGGACGGAGCCCGGACGGAGCCCGGACGGAGCCCGGACGGAGCCCGGGCCGAGGCCGGACCGACGCCGGGGCGGCCGCACGCCGCCGACCGCTCCCGCTCGGCGCATGTTCCCGTTCAGCGACAATGTGCCCAAACGCCCGTGAGCTGGGTCCTCGGGGAGCTTTGCGCGGCTTTCCATCCCACAGAGCGGGCCAAGGGCAGGCGGACGAGCCCGAGGCCGTTAGGCTCATGCGCATAACGCCTGACACCCACGAAGGAGACAACGTGCCGTCGATCGACGTCGTCGTAGCCCGCGAAATTCTCGACTCGCGAGGTAATCCCACGGTCGAGGTCGAGGTCGGCCTCGACGACGGCAGCACCGGCCGTGCCGCCGTCCCGTCCGGCGCCTCCACCGGCGCCTTCGAGGCCGTCGAGCTCCGCGACGGCGACCCGAACCGCTACCTGGGCAAGGGCGTGGAGAAGGCCGTCCTGGCCGTCATCGAGCAGATCGGCCCGGAGCTCGTCGGCTACGACGCGACCGAGCAGCGGCTGATCGACCAGGCCATGTTCGACCTGGACGCCACCGACAACAAGGGCTCGCTCGGCGCCAACGCCATCCTCGGCGTCTCCCTCGCCGTCGCGCACGCCGCCTCCGAGGCCAGCGACCTCCCGCTGTTCCGCTACCTCGGTGGCCCGAACGCGCACGTCCTGCCCGTCCCGATGATGAACATCCTGAACGGCGGCTCGCACGCCGACTCCAACGTGGACATCCAGGAGTTCATGATCGCCCCGATCGGCGCGGAGTCCTTCTCCGAGGCGCTGCGCTGGGGCGCCGAGGTCTACCACACCCTCAAGAAGGTCCTGAAGACCAAGGGTCTGGCCACCGGCCTCGGCGACGAGGGCGGCTTCGCCCCGAACCTGGGCTCCAACCGCGAGGCGCTCGACCTCATCCTCGAGGCCATCAAGGAAGCCGGTTACGCCCCCGGCCAGGACATCGCGCTCGCGCTGGACGTCGCCGCCTCCGAGTTCTACAAGGACGGCAAGTACCAGTTCGAGGGCAAGGACCGCTCGGCCGCCGAGATGACCGAGTACTACGAGGAGCTGGTGGCGGCCTACCCGCTCGTCTCCATCGAGGACCCGCTGTTCGAGGACGACTGGGCCGGCTGGAAGGTCATCACCGACAAGCTCGGTGCCAAGGTCCAGCTCGTCGGCGACGACCTGTTCGTCACCAACCCCGAGCGCCTCGCCCGTGGCATCGAGGAGGGCTCCGCCAACGCGCTGCTGGTGAAGGTCAACCAGATCGGCTCGCTGACCGAGACCCTGGACGCCGTGGAGCTGGCCCAGCGCAACGGCTTCAAGTGCATGATGTCGCACCGCTCCGGTGAGACCGAGGACGTCACCATCGCCGACCTCGCCGTCGCCACCAACTGCGGCCAGATCAAGACCGGCGCCCCGGCCCGCTCCGAGCGCGTCGCCAAGTACAACCAGCTGCTGCGCATCGAGGAGATCCTCGACGACGCCGCGGTCTACGCCGGCCGCTCCGCCTTCCCGCGGTTCCGTCACGGCAGCTGACCTACGGCGGCCCGCCGCCCCGGCCCACCGGGGCGGCAAGGGCTGAACGGGCGAGACAACCGCCCAGCACCCCGTACGTCCCCGGCGACGGTCCCGTACCGTTGCCGGGGACGCGTCTGCTTCAGCAGTCAGGCGTCCGTCAGTGAAGGGGAGACGACGTGCCCGCGGACCGGTTCTCGACCGCGACCCGACTCAAGGCGCTCGGCGAGCAGGCCGCCGCCCGCGTCTACCGAGCCCGCCCGCCCCGCCGCAACCGCCTCACCGGCCGTGCCGCACTGCTGGCGCTGGTGATGTGCTCCCTGGTCGTCGCCCTCGCCTACCCGATACGGCAGTACGTCTCCCAGCGTTCCGACATCGCCGACCAGCGCCGCAGGGCCCAGGACGCCGGCGCCGCCCTGGACCGGCTGCGCGAGCAGAAGGCCCGCTGGCAGGACCCGGAGTACGTACGCCAGCAGGCCCGCCGGCATCTGCACTACGTCATGCCGGGCGAGACCGGATACATCGTCCAGGACGGCTCCGGCACCGGCTCCGCACCGAAGGGGCCGCAGGCGGCGCAGCGCCCCTGGTACGAGAAGCTGTGGGACACCGTCGACGCGGCCGACAAGCGGTAGCCGCGGCCTGCCCGTACCACCGCCGGGCGGCAGCCCGTAATGTCGGCACGGGACGGCCCGCCCCGGCCCGCCGTCACCTCACCACTCACCTCACCGAAAGCGCACATGGACACGCCCCCGCCCCAGACCGAGTCCACCGAGCCCACCGACGCGGACATCGCCGCCTTCCGGGAACAGCTCGGCCGCCCGCCGCGCGGCCTGCGCGCCATCGCGCACCGCTGCCCCTGCGGGCAGCCGGATGTCGTCGAGACGGCGCCGCGCCTGGAGGACGGCACGCCCTTCCCCACGCTCTACTACCTCACCTGCCCGCGCGCGGCCTCCGCGATCGGCACGCTGGAGGCCAACGGCGTGATGAAGGAGATGACCGAGCGGCTGGCGGCCGACCCGGAGCTGGCCGCCGCCTACCGGGCCGCTCATGAGGACTACATCCGGCGGCGGGACGCCATCGACGTGCTGCAAGGCTTCCCGAGCGCGGGCGGCATGCCGGACCGGGTCAAGTGCCTGCATGTCCTCGTCGGCCATTCGCTGGCGGCCGGGCCGGGCGTCAACCCGCTCGGCGACGAGGCCCTCGCGATGCTGCCGGAGTGGTGGAAGAAGGGGCCGTGCGTGACCCCCTGCCAGGACACCCCCGGAGCCCAGGACGCTCCCGAAGGAGACGCCAAGTGAAGCGGGTCGCCGCCATCGACTGCGGTACGAACTCCATCCGGCTGCTGGTCGCGGACGCCGACCCGGTGACGGGCGAGCTGAAGGACCTCGACCGCCGGATGCAGATCGTCCGGCTGGGCCAGGGCGTGGACCGCACCGGGCGGCTGGCGCCCGAGGCCCTGGAGCGCACCTTCGCGGCCTGCCGGGAGTACGCCGCGGTGATCAAGGGCCTGGGCGCCGAGCAGGTCCGCTTCGTGGCGACCTCCGCCTCCCGGGACGCCGAGAACCGCGAGGACTTCGTCCGCGGTGTGGTGGACATCCTGGGCGTGGAGCCCGAGGTGATCACCGGTGACCAGGAGGCCGAGTTCTCCTTCAACGGCGCCACCAAGGAGCTCACCGCCCGCGAGGATCTTCAGCGGCCCTTCCTGGTGGTCGATATCGGCGGCGGCTCGACCGAGTTCGTCCTCGGCAGCGAGTCCGTACGCGCCGCCCGCTCGGTCGACGTCGGCTGCGTACGGATGACCGAGCGGCATCTGGTGCACGGCGGCGACATCAGCGACCCGCCGGCCCCGGGGCAGATCGCGGCCATAAAGGCCGATGTCGCGGCGGCACTGGACCGGGCCGAGGAGACCGTCCCGCTGGGCGAGGCGGCCACCCTCGTGGGCCTGGCCGGCTCCGTGACCACGGTCGCCGCGATCGCGCTGGGCCTCGGCCAGTACGACTCCGAGGCCATTCACCACTCCCGGATCTCCCTGGCGAAGGTCCGCGAGATCACCGACATGCTGCTGTCCTCCACCCATGCCGAGCGCGCGGCCATCCCCGTCATGCACCCGGGCCGGGTCGACGTGATCGCCGCGGGCGCGCTCGTGCTGCTGTCGATCATGGAGCGGACGGGCGCCGGGGAGGTCGTCGTCAGCGAGCACGACATCCTGGACGGCATCGCCTGGAGCCTCGCCGGCTGAGGCACTTCGGAGTGCGGCAGAGGCCGGCAACGGGCCTCTGCCGCGTGGCCTTTCGAGCGGCGGGTATCCCGTCCGAGCGCCCTTCGGGGGGCGCCGGGAGGTCCCGCGGACAGGTCCGCGGAGAAAGTTCGTGAAATCCTTCACATGAAAAAGCCTCCCGTTGGACGAACAATCTGATCGTCCGACCCTCATTCGAAGGCTTCAGGGCGTCCGGACCCGGAAAATGCGCGGCTGCCGATGCGCGGGCGGCGCGCTCGTGCAGGCGCTGGTTCCTCCGTCGGACGGGCGACAATCCCTGATCAACAGGGGTCTCCAACGCCTCGCATGACATGGTGGTTCCGGATTGGACTATGGCGTCGGTCACGAAAGCGGCGGAGTGTAGCAGATGCCTCCCGAGTGCTTGTGAAGGGGCTCACGAGCGACCCCCCATGTGGGGGTGGATACTCGATTGCATGAGCACCACGGAGCGTCCCAGGATCCTCGTTGTAGGCGGTGGGTACGTAGGCCTGTACGCGGCACGTCGCATCCTCAAGAAGATGCGGTACGGCGAGGCGACCGTCACGGTCGTCGACCCGCGCTCGTACATGACGTACCAGCCCTTCCTCCCTGAAGCTGCGGCCGGCAGCATCTCCCCCCGCCACGTCGTGGTTCCGCTACGACGTGTGCTCCCCAAGGCGGAGGTTCTCACCGGCCGGGTCACGACCATCGACCAGGACCGCAAGGTGGCGACGATCGCCCCGCTGGTCGGCGAGGCGTACGAGCTGCCCTTCGACTACCTGGTCATCGCGATGGGTGCGGTCTCCCGTACCTTCCCGATCCCCGGTCTGGCCGAGAACGGCATCGGCATGAAGGGCGTGGAAGAGGCCATCGGCCTGCGCAACCACGTGCTGGAGCAGCTGGACAAGGCCGACTCCACGACCGACGAGGACGTCCGCCGCAAGGCGCTGACCTTCGTCTTCGTGGGCGGTGGCTTCGCGGGTGCGGAGACCATCGGCGAGGTCGAGGACATGGCCCGTGATGCCGCGAAGTACTACAACAACGTGAAGCGCGAGGACATGCGCTTCCTGCTGGTCGACGTCGCCGACAAGATCCTCCCCGAGGTCGGCCCGAAGCTCGGTGCCTACGGCAAGGAGCACCTCGAGAGCCGCGGCGTCGAGGTCTACCTCAAGACCGGCATGGACTCCTGCGTCGACGGCCACGTGAAGCTCAACAACGGCCTCGAAGTCGACTCCAACACCATCGTGTGGACCGCGGGCGTCAAGCCGAACCCGGCGCTGGCCCGCTTCGGTCTGCCGCTCGGCCCGCGCGGCCACGTCGACACCGGCACCACCCTCCAGGTGCAGGGCACCGACTACATCTGGGCGGCCGGCGACAACGCGCAGGTCCCCGACCTGGTCGGGCGCAAGGCCGGCAACGAGAACGCCTGGTGCCCGCCGAACGCGCAGCACGCGCTGCGGCAGGCCAAGATCCTCGGCGACAACGTGGTGTCCGGGATGCGCGGCTTCCCGCAGAAGGACTACAGCCACGCCAACAAGGGTGCGGTCGCCGGTCTGGGCCTGCACAAGGGCGTCGCGATGATCGTCATGGGCAAGATGAAGATCAAGCTCAAGGGCCGTCTCGCCTGGTACATGCACCGCGCGTACCACGGCATGGCGATGCCGACGTTCAACCGCAAGATCCGGGTCTTCGCCGACTGGACGCTGGCGATGTTCCTCAAGCGCGAGGTCGTCTCGCTCGGCGCCATGGAGAACCCCCGCGAGGAGTTCTACGAGGCCGCCAAGCCGGCGCCGGCCCCGCCGACCGCCGCCGAGGCCGGGGACAAGACCAAGGCCAAGGCTTCCTGAATTCCCGGTCGGGTACTCCGACCAGCCCGAAGGGCGTCCGCCATCCGTGGGGCGGACGCCCTTTGGCGTGTCCGCTCTGGCGAAAACCGGGCGGTGTGCGGTTCTCTTGCGTGTGAACGGGACTATCTGGGCGCCCCATTGGCGTTTACGTGGTGGGTGAAACTTCTTTGCCCGACTCGTCAACACGGAGGTGTGCGACATGGCCGACGCCGCTGGACGGCTCACCAAGCTCGCCGAGGAGGTGCTGGGAGCCCCGCTCCCCGTACGCATCCGCGCCTGGGACCGCAGCGAGTCCGGCCCGCCGGGGGCACCCACACTCGTCATCCGCCATCGCCGGGCGTTGCGGCGGCTGCTGTTCAAGCCGGGTGAGCTGGGTCTGGCCCGTGCGTGGGTGGCCGGTGACCTCGATATCGAGGGCGATCTCTACGCCGCGCTCGATGTGCTCGCCGGGCTGATCTGGGAGCGCGGCACCGACGCCCCCAAACCGCAGCGCGCCGCCGTGCTGCGCGCCCTGGCCCGCCCGGAGATCCGCGCCGCCGCCCGGGAGATGCTGACCCTGTCCGGCGTCCCGGTCCCGCCGCCGCCGCCCGCGGAAGAGGTCAGACGCCGGCGTGGACCGCTGCACACCCTGCGGCGTGACAAGGAAGCCATCAGCCACCACTACGACGTCGGCAACGACTTCTACGCCCTGGTGCTCGGCCCGTCGATGGTCTACTCGTGCGCCTACTGGGGGAGCGTGGAGACCGCCGGAGATGCTGTCACCAGCCTCGAGGACGCCCAGCGCGACAAGCTCGACCTGATCTGCCGCAAGCTCGGGCTCCAGGAGGGCGCGCGGCTACTCGACGTCGGCTGCGGCTGGGGTTCGATGGTGCTGCACGCGGCCCGCGAGTACGGCGTACGGGCGGTCGGCATCACGCTCTCCGAGGAGCAGGCCACCTTCGCCCGAAAGCGCATCGCCGAGGCCGGGCTGGCCGACCTGATCGAGATCCGGGTGCAGGACTACCGCGAGATCAAGGACGAGCCGTTCGACGCCATCTCCTCGGTCGGGATGGCCGAGCATGTCGGCCGGACGCAGTACGCGGAGTACGCCGAGGCGCTGTACTCCCTGCTCAAGCCCGGCGGACGGCTGCTCAACCACCAGATCGCCCGCCGGCCGGTGGCCGACGAGGAGACGTACCACGTCGACGAGTTCATCGACCGGTATGTGTTCCCGGACGGTGAGCTGGCACCGCTCGGCCGGACCGTCGGCCAGCTGGAGGACGCCGGGTTCGAGGTGCGGGACGTGGAGGCGATCCGGGAGCACTATGCGCTGACGCTGCGGCGCTGGGTCGCCAACCTGGAGCAGCACTGGGACGAGGCCGCGCGGCTCACGTCCGTGGGGCGGGCCCGGGTGTGGCGGCTGTACATGGCCGCGTGCGCGCTGTCCTTCGAGCGCAACCGGATAGGAGTCAACCAGGTGCTGGCCGTCCGTACGCCGGAGCCCGGGGCCTCGGGGATGCCGTTGCGGGCGCGCGACTGGCGCACCGGCACCCACCGCGGCTGAACGCCGTCCGCCCACCCGCTGCCGTGACGGAGCGGGTGGGCGGGCACCGGGGCCGGGCCGGGGGCGTTATTCGGCCTTGATGGCGGCCAGCACGTTCAGCCTCGCCGCCCGGAACGCCGGCCACAGGGCGGCCAGTACGCCGACGAGTGCGGCCAGGCCGAGGAAGAGGCCCATCCGGGCCCACGGCAGCACCAGTTCGTAGGTGGGCAGGTGGGCGCCGATCAGCTGACCGACCGCCCAGCCCATGAATACTCCGAGCCCGACGCCGAGCACCCCGCCGAACAACGAGATGACCAGCGACTCCAGCCGCACCATCCGCTTGATGCCGCGCCGGTCCAGGCCGATTGCCCGCAGCATGCCGATCTCCTGAGAGCGTTCGAAGACCGACATCGCCAGGGTGTTGATGACCCCGAGCACCGCGACGATCACGGCCATGGCCAGCAGGCCGTAGAGCATGTTCAGCAGCAGGGTGAACATCGAGGCGATGGCGCTCGAGACGTCCTTCTTGTCCGCGACCGTGACCGCCGGGTTCTTGCCGAGCGCCTCGACCAGGTCGTCCTTGTGCGCGTCGGTCGCGCCGCCGGCCATCTTGACCAGCAGCTGCTTGTCGCTGATGTCCTTCTGGTGCGGAGCCAGGGTGCGGTTGTCCAGGAAGACGCCGTTGAGCATCTGGTTGGCCTTGTAGAGACCCGAGACGGTCAGGGTGGCCGTCTTGCCGTCCTCGAACGTCACGGGGAGCCGCGAGCCGGCCCGCCAGCCCTTTTGGGCGGCGGTGTCCTGGTCCACCAGGACCCGGTCGCCGCGCAGGGTGCCGAGCGACCCCTCGCTGATGTCGAGCCGGACGAGCGAGCCGAACTGTGCGCCGTCCACCCCGGTCAGCTGGGTCGGCTGCCGGGCGGCGCTGCCGGTGCCGATCGTCGCCATGCCCGCGCGCAGCGGGGTGAAGGCGGTGACGCCGGGCACGTCGCGGACCTTCTTCTCCGCGGTGGTGGGCAGCTGCGTGTTGCCCTGCATCGAGACCGTGTAGTCGGCCTTCAGCGCATCGACGGCCAGCTTGTCGATGCCCTTCTGTGTGCTGCCCGCGATCACCGTCATGCCGGTGATCAGGGTCAGCCCGATCATCAGCGCGGAGGCGGTGGTGGCCGTACGGCGCGGATTGCGCAGTGCGTTCTGCCGGGCGAGGAGGCCGGAGATGCCGAAGGCGCGCAGAACGGGGGTGGCCAGCGCGATCAGTGGACGGGACAGCAGCGGCGTCAGGATGAACACGCCGACCAGCAGCAGCATCCCGCCGCCGCCCAGCATGATCTTGCTGGAGTCGTCGCCCTCGTACACGGAGGTGGCGACGACGACCGAGGCCGTGCCGATGCCCGCGATGAGCGCGCCGATGGTGTTGCGGACCAGCAGCGATTTGGTGCCGGCGACGGCGTGCACGCTGTTCATCGCGGCGACCGGCGGAACCTTCGCGCCGCGCCGCGCGGGCAGCCAGGCGGCCAGCACCGTGATGACGGTGCCGATGCCCAGGGCGGCGACGGCCGTGGAGGGCGAGACCACCAGCGGCCCCTCGGGGAACTTCGCGACGAAGCCGTTCAGCACCTCCCGCAGCACTGCGGCGATGCCGATTCCGGCCGCCAGGCCCGAGACTCCGGCGATCGCACCGACGAAGAACGCCTCGATCAGCACCGAGCGGGTGACCTGGCGGCGGCTCGCGCCGACCGCCCGCAGCAGCGCCAGTTCCTTGGTGCGCTGGGCGACCAGCATGGTGAAGGTGTTGGCGATGAGGAAGATGCCGACGAAGAGCGCGACGGCGGCGAAGGCCAGCAGCGCGGTCTTCATGCCCTGCATGTTGTCGTCGATCATCTTGGCCTCGGCGCCGGCGAGTTCCTTGCCGGTGGCGGTGGTGGCGCTGTCCTTGGGCAGCGCCTTGCCGATCGCCTGCTGGAGTGCGGCCTGGGACGTCCCGGCCGCGGCCTCGACGTCGATCTCGCTGTATCCGCCGGACAGTCCGAGCAGCTTCTGCGCGGTCCGGGTGTCGAACAGGGCCAGCGAGCCGCCGGCGGCGACCCGGCCGTCGTCGGTGGTGAAGATGCCGGTCAGCTTCTGCTGCCGGACCGTCCCGTCGGCGGATATCCGGACGGTGTCGCCGACGTGGTAGCCGCCCTTCGCGGCGGTGCCCGCGTCCAGCGCGAACTGGTCCGCGCCGGTGGGGGCCGTGCCCTGCTTCAGCGGGTAGCGGGCGTCCTTGCCGTCCTTGCCGGGGAAGTAGTTGCTGCCGCGGCTCCCGCCCGAGCCGATCAGCTTGCCGTCCTTGTCGCCGATCCCGGTGAAGCCGGTGACGATGCCGGTGACGGAGGCGGTGCCGGGGAGACGGGACACGGTGTCGAGCGCCTTGCCGTCGAGCCGGGGGTCCTTGGTCCGGGTGCCGGGAGGCCCGTCGGGCGACGAGGGCCGCACGGCGACATCGACATGGTCGAAGCTCTTCTGGGAGCTGGTGCGGAAGGCGTCGGAGATGGTCGAGGTGAAGACCAGGGTGCCGGAGACGAAGGCCACGCCGAGCATCACGGCGAGGACGGTCATCAGCAGCCGGGCCTTGTGCGCAAGCACATTGCGCAAGGCGGTACGGAACATGGTGGTTCAGTCCTGGAGGAGTGGTCCGAAGTGAGGGTGGCGGCTGCTGGTCAGGTCGTACGGCCCTGGGCGCCGGGGCCGGGGGTCCGGGCGGAACCCCCGGAGAGGTGCCGCATCCGCTCCAGCACCATGTCGGCGGTCGGGTCGGGCACGTCGTCGACGATCCGGCCGTCGGCGAGGAAGACCACCCGGTCCGCGTAGGAGGCGGCGACCGGGTCGTGGGTCACCATCACCACGGTCTGGCCCAGTTCGCGCACGGAGTTGCGCAGGAAGCCGAGGACCTCGGCGCCGGAGCGCGAGTCGAGGTTTCCGGTGGGTTCGTCGGCGAAGATGATCTCGGGCCGGGAGGCCAGCGCGCGGGCGACCGCGACCCGCTGCTGCTGGCCGCCGGAGAGCTGGGCGGGGCGGTGCTTGAGACGGTCGGACAGCCCGACGGTCTCCACGACGCGGTCCAGCCAGGCGCGGTCGGGCTTACGGCCGGCGATGTCCATGGGCAGGGTGATGTTCTCCAGGGCGTTCAGCGTCGGCAGCAGGTTGAACGCCTGGAAGATGAAGCCGATCTTGTCGCGCCGGAGCTGGGTGAGCTTCTTGTCCTTCAGCCCGGTCAGTTCGATGTCGCCGATCGTGGCGGAACCGCCGGAGATCGCGTCCAGTCCGGCCATGCAGTGCATCAGTGTCGACTTGCCGGATCCGGAGGGGCCCATGATCGCTGTGAACTGGGCCTGGTGGAAGGCGACGGAGACCGCGTCCAGGGCGACCACCTGGGTCTCGCCCTGTCCGTAGACCTTGGTGAGGTCGGTGGCGCGGGCGGCCGCCGCGGTGGCGCGGGTGGCGGTGGAGACGCCGGAGTGGGTGGTGGTCACGGGAAGGGGCTCCTGTCGGGACGAGGGACCGGACGGCGAGGGCCACGAGGGCGGCTGTCGCGGAGGAATGCAGACGCTTTCCATCGTGGGACAGCGCGGGGGGTGTGGACGTCAACCCCTGTGCCCGTCCTCGGCCACACCTGGGAGGTAGCAGTGCCGCGCGTGGTCATCCCTGGGGAGGAGAAGGCCCCTGAGGGCGCTGCCGCGTCCGCAGTAGTCGGACGGGCGTGCCCGTCGGGGTGACGGGGGCGCTGAGAAGGCGTCGAGTTTCCGTCAATTCGGGCACGGAATTGTGCGCGGGCGCGTCATGACGAAGGGGGGCTTCAGGCATGTGCCCAAGGCCTGTACCGGTCACTGATGCACCCTCAGTTGCCAATAAAATAAGACAACCTCGGGAAGAGCGGCCGATCTGTGTCGTGCGCTGCGGGCTACGCTCGTGCTGCCTCTTTGGGGTGGCATGGGGGAACCCAGGCCCGGATGGTGGAATGCAGACACGGCGAGCTTAAACCTCGCTGGCCTACGGGCCGTGCCGGTTCAAGTCCGGCTCCGGGCACTGCGCAGCCGCAGCTTTGAGACCTTGAACAAACAACCATATAGAGCCGAGGCTCATGCCGCGCGCGGGAACACGCCGCGAACGCATGAGTCTTTGATGGTGCGCAGGCGAGTGTCACGCGGGCGGAAAAGCCGTGCCGGAAATATCAGTGATTACCAAGTGAAGTGCCGCGATGACGGTACCTGGGAAGCGCCTCGCCTGCCTGCGGGGGAGCGCGGACGAAGCCACCCCGGCCGGTTGAGCGGCCGTCAAGTCGAGAGCGCCGCAGCGTGCTTCGGGAGTTTCGGACGGTCGTGGACCACGGGACGCCGAAGAGATGTTCGGCGGGGCGCAGTTGCTTCGGCCTCTTCGTGACGCGGCGGATGCCCCGCACGGTCATCGAAGGGCGTACCCGTGACGCATACCCGAGGTAACTTGAATATTGGATTTTCCTTCCTCCGGTGCGGGCGGCTTGCGCGGCGCCGCGCACTTCCGCCGGCGCCATCCGCCCGTCGGGGCGGGAAAGCGTTGCGCTTGTTCTGTTGCCCGTGAGCACGTTCGTCTTCTTCGCGCCGGGTTCCGGGCGGGAGGGGCGGCCGGCCCCGAGTGCGGCCGCGTACGGGAGCAGGCTGCGGCGGGGTGGCACCTTCGACGGAGCGCGCCGGGCTTTTCCGGTTTTCCGGTGTGCGTCCCTTCCGCCGGCCGCGGGGGAATTCTCGTGAACGCGCCGGGCTTTCGGGAGTTCCGCGGCACGAAAGGAAAGCGCCGGGAATCGTCATGAGTGCGCGGGGTCGCGGCGGTACCGACCGGGGTGAGCCCGCGCACTTTCCGGTTGCCGGAAGTATGTCGCCGGAGGGCGCGGAGAAAATAAGTCGCAGGGTGCGGCGTCGGCCCGCGGACCGGTGATCCGGGCCTGCTGAAGCGGAGCCCCGGGGTGCCCCGTCGGTGATGTGTGTGTGCCGTCCGCTCGGCGGACGGATCCCAGGCCGCGGCCCGGCCCCCACCGTGCCTCGCGGCCCGCCGATCAGCCGTGATCGCCGCGCGGTCCGTGCCTGCCGGTGACGTGCGGAGGTGCGGGTTCCCGGTCTTCGAGGGGGCTTGGTCCGTCCGCGGGCCCGCTGGCTTTGGAACAACGTTGCATATAAACAAGCGGAGCCGCACAACCCTTTATCGTCTCATTACTGTGCGGGTAATTCGGTCGAGGAATCCGGGGTCGGCCGGGTATCTTCGCGCGCGAGATCGTCTCGAATTCAACTTTCCGAGTCTCGGGTTCGCCTCAACTCGGGCCGCTCGCTTGACGTGTTTCTTGGATGCGACGATGATCCCCGATGGTGGGATCTCGTCGGGGGGCGAAGAAAGCAGCGCCGCACGGACGCGGCGTCGAGGTTTCGGCCAGGTGTCCCCGGGATCCCTTTGGCGCACGTCGGTGGCGTGCCCAAGGAAGTAAACGGGGGTAGAGATGACGGATACGCGCGATCGATGTCAGCTCGCGGGACTCGACGGACTTGTATGGGGCGGCGCCACTCAACGGAGCGCGGCCGGCCTGGACCACCCTGACACGGCCGTGCGGAGATCTCCGCGATTCGAACGGTGGGCGGCGGACGTCCGGCAGGTGACCGGCGCGGAACCCACCTCTCAGCGGCTCTCGCTCGGCTGGTCGGCCCTCCAGCCCGAGGGCCCCGGCACCTGGGACCGTGCGGCGCTCGACCGCTGCGACCGTGTCCTGGACACCCTGCTCGCCCAAGGCGTGCAACCCTGCGTGAACTTGGTGCACATGGACCTGCCCGGCTGGCTGGACGCGGCGGGAGGATGGCTGGTCAGAGACGCCGCCCAGCGGTTCGCCGACTACGCGGGCGAGATGGGGCGGCGCTTCGGGGACCGCGTCGCGCGCTGGGTCACCGTCAACGACATCGCCGCTCCGACGCTCGCCGACCGGGTGGCGGGGATGTTCTCCACGGAGCGGGGGGCCGGCCCGCAGGGGCTGGCGGCCGTTCACCATGCGCTGCTGGGGCACGGCCTGGCCCTGCGGGCACTGCGCGCCGCGGGTGCGACGGGTCCGGCAGGGCTGACCACCTCGCTGGTGGCGGCCTACCCTGCGGCGGACGACCCCTGGGACCGGCAGGCCGCCGAACGCATGGAGTTCTGGGGAAACCGCTTCTTCCTCGATCCCCTCTTCTTCGGCGAACATCTCACGACGGAAACCGGTGACTCCCCGATCGGGGATCTGGGCTGTGTCCGGCCCGGGGACATGCAGATCATCGCGACCCCGCAGGACTTCCTGGGCGTCTCCTGGCACGCCCCGCACTGTGTCACCGGGCCCGAGAACCTCGCCGACATGTCCGACCAGTTGGCGCCCTTCGACGCCCTGCGGGACCTCAACCGTCTGCTGTCCCGGCTCGACTTCGCGGTGGTGCCGTTCCCGGACCTGGAGACGACCTCCTACGGCTGGTCGATATTCCCGGAGTCCCTGGCGGACGGACTGGCCGGCCTTCATGAGCTCTACGGCGCTCTGCTGCCCGCGCTGTACGTCACCGACCACGGGCTCCAGGACCAGGAAGTCGTCGACGACCGCGGCCGGCCCGATGACGACCGGCGCCGCTCCCTGCTCGCCGCGAAGCTCTCCTGGCTGCACCGCATCATGGAGTCCGGGGTCGACGTCCGGGGCTACGAATACTGGTCCGTCTTCGACAACGCCGACTGGAAGCAGCGCTATGCGCGCCTGTACTCGGGCGGCGTGCGGGCCGGCGGCCCCGACCACGTCAGGCCGGATATTCCGCAGCAGTGGGTGTGCCGGTTCGAGGCCGGGTCGCGTGCGCCGGATCTCGCTCCAGGTGTCCAGGTCCCGTGAGGGGCGTCAGTAGGCCACGCCGCCATCGGCGCGGATCAGAGTCGCGTTGATGTAGTCCGCCTGCGCGGAGGCCAGGAAGGCGGCGGTGGCGGCCATGTCCTCCCCCCGGCCGGCACCGAGCAGGGACCGCCCGGCCTTCTGCGTCCGCAGGTCCTCGCCGAGCTCGGCACCCTGACCGGTGTCGAGCAGGCCGGGGGCCAGGACGACGGAGCTGATGCGGTAGCGCGCGTACTCCTGCGCCACGGTGTTGGACAGGCCCAGCAGGCCTCCCTTGCTCGCCGCGTAGGCGGCCTGGCCCGCATTGCCGAGGACCGCGGAACCGGAGGAGACATAGACCATGCGGCCGTAGCGCTGACGCATCATGAGCCGCAGGGCGTGTTTGGTCACCAGGAAGCTGCCCCGCAGATTGACCCGCTGGACCGCGTCCCAGTCGGCCACGGGCATGGTGACCAGGGGCTGGTCACGGATGATCGCGGCGTTGTGGATCACCGCGTCCAGCCGGCCCAGCCCGCGCGCGGCGGCGACCAGCGCCTCGGCCGCGGACTCCTCGCCGATATCGCCCTGGCACAGATGCAGCCGGCCGGGGTGGCTCTCGTGCAGCGCCGTCAGTTCGTCCGTGGGCGTGCGGTAGTTGGCGAGCACCCGGGACCCGCCGTCGAGCAGCGCTTTGACGATGAGCAGGCCGAGTCCGCGCCCGCTTCCGGTGACCGCGACGGTCCGGGAACTCTCCGTGGTGCCGGCCGTCCGGTCCTGCATGGTGTCCGTCATCGTGTCGCTCCTCTGATCAGCGGTGGGTGGGAACGGGCGGGCAGGGGATATCGGCGGGCCCTTCCGGATCGCCGAAGAGGTAGGAGGCGACCTTGGCCATGTGCGAGGCGGAGATCGCGGCGCTGCCGGTGCGGTAGGCGAAGCGGACGTGCGGGGCGTCGCTCCGCGGCGGAGCGACCAGCAGCGGCGGCAGCAGCGGGTGCGGGTAGTGGGCGAGCAGCCGCTCGCACTCCTGGAGGTGGTCCAGTCCGCGGCTGCGGAGCGCGGCCGGCAGCCAGTCCAGCCGGGGGATGCGGAACTCGACCAGCTCCCCGTCGTCCGTGCTGACCCCCGCGAGGTCCGGGCCCCAGGCCGCACCGGCGCATTCCTCGGGGAGCAGGGGGACGACGGGCGGCTCGCCGTCCAGGACGACGAGGAGGGGGCGGCCCTCGCCGAGGTGGGCGTGCAGCGCCCGGACGTCGGCAGGCTCCGGCCACAGGGCACGGACCCGCCACTGCTCGCCCTCGCCCCGGTGGAGGATCAGCCGGTCCTTGCCCTCGAAGACGACCATGATGTCGTCGCAGTGCAGCACCGGGTCACAGGTCAACGTCCGCATTCGCGCTCCTCATGGTGAGCAGTCAGGGCTTCCCGGAATGCGGTCAGCCAGTTGATGACATCGCGCATGACGTAGTGGTCGCGGTCCGGCCGCAGGGCGGAGAGCAGGAAGGAGCGGCGGCCCTCCGCGGCCGGACCCAGGACCGTGAGGCCGGGCTCGGCCGAGCCGTCGGCCCGTACCGGATGGAACCCGGCGGTCAGATCGAGACCTCCCGGCTCGAAGGATGTGCCGTCGGCGGACTCGTTGCGCCACAGCCGTACCAGCCCGCGCTCCGTCAGCCGGCGGAACAGCGGAGCGGAGTCCAGCCGCGGATCGAAGGGATGGATACGGGCGTCCACCAGGGTGTCCACCAGGTGCACCGCGCCCGTCGCCGGTCCCGTGACGCGGAACCTCCCCTCGGTGTCGTCCGTTTCCACCCTCGCTCCCGGGCCGGTCGTCAGATCGAGCAGCCCGTGCCGGGCGAGCGCCTCGATCCGGGTCATCACCTCGACGGCGGCCCCGTTCGCCAGCCGGTTGTGATGCCGGGTGTGCCGGGCGAGGAAGGCGCGGTGCGACGACGCGGTCAGCCCGGCGTCGTCGACCGCGTAGGACAGGACGGACCGCAGATCGCGCCAGACACCGTCGGTCGCCGCCTTGTGGGGGTTGTCGGTATTGCCCTGCCGCGCCCAGACGCGGTCGGTGGCCATGGCCCGGAGCAGGGCCGCCCGGTACTGGCCTGGCGTGGCATACGCGGACCGCGGGACCGGAGCGATCGTGCGGTGCCAGCTGAAGCGGTTTCCGGTCGGGCTCTCGTCGAGCTGCCAGGGGGAGCGCCAGGCCGCGGCGCCGCGCTGGAGGGCGGCCGGGTCGTTCCCGGCTTCCCGCAGCCGTTCCCGGGCGTCGTCGCCGAAGACGACACCCGTCCAGTGGGCGAGGGTCGCCTCGACCGGCCACTCCCGCACCCGGGCGCCGGCCGTGGCCGGTGCTTCTTTTCCGGCCAGTACCCGCTCCAGCACGGCGCCGATCTCGTCCACCGCGGCCCGCAGCGGGCCCAGCAGCCGTTCGGGATCGTCCGGCGGACCCGCCGCGGTGCAGGCGCCGTCGAGGAAGGCACGCCAGACCGCGGCGGAACGCTCCGCCAGGAAGCGGGCGGCGGGCCGGAACAGCGTGGCGTAGTGCAGCTGGGCCATCTCCAGGACGACCAGCGGCAGCACCTCGCGGTCGAAGTCGAGCTGGGCGAGCGCCGCAGCGGCGGGGGCTGTCCCGACGCTCGCGCGGAGCCGGTCGACGGCCTCGCGGGTGAAGAAGACGCCCTGGTGCTCCCGTATGCCGGCGCCCGGTTCGCCGCCCTGTTCCTTCGCGTGGTGCGGACGGGCGAAGGTGAACATCCCGGCGTCGCTGAAGGCCACGAGGGACGACGGCTCCCGGCCGCTGGGGACATAGCGCAGCCCGTGCCGGGCATCGGGGACGAAGCTGCCGCCCCGCCCCTCGGTGAGGTGCAGGACGACATCGATCGCCGTCAGCCCCATTCCGGCACAGCCCACGACCGTGCCGGGCCCGGTGACCGCGGGGGAGAGCGTGGTGGCGAGGGGGTAGGCGGACGGGAGGTACGTGGAGCGGGTGCGCCGGGCGAACGCGGCGCGCTCGCGGCCGGCCGGGAACCGCTCGGGGTCGTGCGGCCCGTGCCCGGTGACGAGCAGGACGTGATCGGCGCGGTGGCGCTCCCCGGCCGCCGTACGGAGCTCGAAGCCCGTGTCCTGCCGGGCCACGTCCACCACCTCGTCGGGGCAGAGGTGCACCGGCACGCCGTGGGACCGCAGTTCGCGCACATAGGCCGTGAAGCTGTCCTGGAGGGCGAGCCCGTGGACGTAGCGCTTCGGCCAGTCCTCGGGGCCGAGATCGAAGTCCGGTTCACCGGTCTCGGCGAACCGCCGCCGGCACCACTCGTGCAGTGTGGGGCGCCCGGCACGCGGCCGCAGCGGGCCGGCGCCGGGCATCGACTCGTCCGCCGCGAAGCTCACCTGGCCGGCGATCCGGTTGAGGAAGCTGGTGGCGGGCTGGGTGGGGCTGTGGGCCTGGCCGGCGCCGAACTCACCGGTCCGCTCGTAAACCCGCACCTCCAGCCGCCCTTCCCGGCCCGGCCCCGCGGCGTCCGCCGAGAGGCGCTCCAGGACGTAGGTGGCGCGCGGGCCGCCCCCGACGATCGCCAGACGGAACGGGGCACGTGGCGCGGTGGGTGCGGGGCGGTCGTTCATCGGACCGCTCCGGTGGCGCCCGCGGACGGCGTTGCCGTGAGCCGGGGCAGCAGACGGGCGAGCGTGGCGAGGAAGCGCTCGATGTCGTCCTCGGTGAGCTGTCCCATCGTGGACAGCCGGAAGAAGCCCTGGGCCAGCTGCTCCTGGGCGGCGTAGATGACGAACCCCTCGGCCCTGAGCGCGGAGTGCAGGGCCTCGAAGCCGACCTCGTCGGGAAGGCGGACGGCGGTCAGCCCCACGGCCCGTTGTCCAGCGGGCAGCAGCAGTCGCAGGCCGAGCCGCGCCAGGCCCTCGCGCAGCCGGCCGGCCAGGGCGTCGTAGCGGGCCCGCCGCCCCGCCACGCCCTCCGCCAGTGCCAGGTCGAGGGCGATGTCGAAGGCGTGGAAGGCCGGTACGGCCGGTGTGAACGCCGGTGCCCCGGCCTTCTCCTGGGCCGTGAAGTGCCGGTGGAGGTCGAGGTAGTGGGTGCGGCGGGGCCCGGTGGCCAGCGCGACGAAGGCGTCCCTGCGCGCACACACGAAGGACAGGCCGGGCGCGCCCTCCAGGCACTTGTTGGCCGATCCCGCGAGCCAGTCGATCCCGTCCCGCTCCAGCGAGAGCGGCTCGCACCCGACGCTGCTGACCGCGTCCACCACGACCTCCCGGCCGTAACGGTGCGCGAGCGCCGCGACGGCCGCGACGTCATTGAGCATTCCGGTGCTGGTCTCGTGATGCACCACGCCCACGTGGGTGAGACGGGGGTCGTCCCGCAGCGCGCGCTCCACCGCGCCGAGGCTGAGCGGGGTGCCCCAGCCGAACTCCAGCCGCCGGGACGGGATGCCGTACGGCGTGGCGATCTCGTGCAGCCGGTGCCCGTAATGGCCGTTGTCCAGGACCAGCAGGCCGCCGTGCGCCGGGACCGCCGAGACGATCGCGGCCTCCACCGCGGAGGTCCCCGAACCGGTCAGGACCACGGCGGTATGGTCCCCGCCGCCGCCCGAGATCCGGGTGACCTTGGACCGTACGCGGGTCATCAGCGTGGCGAAGTCCCGCTCGCGATGGCACATGTCGGGCCCCGAGAGCGCGGACCTGACACGGTCGTCGGTGACGACCGGGCCCGGGTTCATCAGCACCAGCCGCTGCGGCTGCTCGTCGGTGGTCACGGGGCGATCGCCTCCTGGAAGCGGGCGGCGGACACGGGAGGACTCAGTGCGGGACGGCCCAGCCGCGGATCGGAGCCGGGTGCGATACGGACCCTGATCAGCCGGGGTCCCGCGGCGCCCGGCCGGGCATCGGCGAGGGCGGCGCGCAGCCCCGCGGCGTCGTCCACATCGGCCGTCGAGCGGTAGCCGCAGGCCGCGGCGACGGCGGCGAAGTCGGTGGCGGCGGACCCGGTCGGCTGGGTACCGGTCGAGTCGTAGGCCTCGTTGTCGAGCAGCACATGCACCAGACCGGCCGGACCGGCCCGGCCGATGGTGGCCAGCGCCTCCATCCGCATCAGCGCCGCACCGTCGCCGTCCAGCACCACGACCTGCCGGGCCGACGAGTGCAGGGCGACCCCGAGGGCCACGCTGGAGGCGCAGCCCATCGAGCCGACGACATACAGATTCTCCGGACGGTCCCAGTCGCGCTCCAGTTCGCGGGCCGTCTTGCCGGTGGTGGCGATCACCGGTGTGCGGGCGTCGACGGCGCGCATCACCTCCGCGATCGCCGCGGTGCGGAGCATCCGCTCCGGCCGCGGCGCGGGCCGGGCGTCGGGCCCCTCGTACGGCGCCACGAGGCCCTTGGGCACCACGAACGCGTACGGCAGCCGGGTGCTGCGCATATGGTCCACGGCGACACCGAGCCGTTCCGCGAGGGCGGTCTGCTCTGCGGGCAGCACCTCATGGCGGATCTCCATCGCGGTGAGCAGGCCGGGCGTGATCCGTCCCATCAGCTCGTGCTGCGGCTCGTCGGGGGAGCCGGGGCGGCCGCGCCAGGTGATCAGCAGCAGGACGGGGAGCCGCAGGGTGTGGCACAGCGAGGTGAGCGGGTTGACCGCGTTGCCCAGGCCGGAGTTCTGGAGGATGACGACGGGCAGCCGGCCGGCCAGCCGGGCGCCGGCGGCGATGGCCACGGCCTCGCCCTCGTTGGCGGTGGTGAGGTAGTCCGCCGGGTGTTCCTGCTGGAGAGCGCTGATCACCGGCCCGAGGAACGAGCAGGGCACCCCGCTGAAGGGGCCCAGGCCCGCCTCGCGGAACGTGCGGACGACCACGGCCGGATCGAGCGTGCGGGGCAGGGCGGGCGCGGCGGTCACGGGGCGTCCCCTCCGGTCAGCGCGGGGACCGGGCGTGCGTGGTCCGCCGGCTCGCCGTCGCGCTCGGGGGCCGGGGCCGGGGGCGCCTCCGGTGCGGCACCGCGGACGAACCGCTTCTCGTTCTCCTTGAACTCGTCCATGCCCTGGAGGTCGAAGACGGTCTTCAGCGGGGCGATGCGGTCCTCGACGGCGGTGCTACGGCCGTCCTTGAGGATCGTCTCGAAGGTCTGGCTGACGGCCTGGATCCCGGCCCGCAGCCCGTGGTTGGCGTAGACGACCATCTTGGCGCCGGCCGCGCCCAGTTCACCGGCCGAGATGGTGTGGTACGTGGTGGGCACCACGACCACCGGCTGCGGGAGGTGCCACCGCTGGAGGAAGTCCAGCACCGGCTGCGGGGAGCCGGACTTGGCGTGGATGAGGACCGCGTCGGCGCCGGCCGCGGCGTAGGCCTCCCCGCGGCGGAGCGCCTCGTCCAGGTCCCAGCCGGCGATCAGGGCCTCGATCCGGGCGATCACCATGAAGTCGGGGTCCCGCTGGGCTTCCTTGGCGGCTTCGATCCGGCCGCAGAACTCCGGTACGGACGCCAGCTCCTGACGGCCCGGTATGAAGCTGTTGACCTTGGGGAAACGCTTGTCCTCGATGGTGACGGCGGCGATACCGGCGGCTTCGTAGCGTCGGACCATGTGCATGACATTGTTGGCGTTGCCGTACCCGGCGTCGCAGTCGGCGACCACGGGCACGCCGACCGCGGACGCCATCGACCCGGCGACGCCCAGGAGTTCGGTCATGGTCAGGATGTCCGCGTCGGGCAGGCCCTGGGACGCCGAGATCTCCAGACCGCTCGACCAGATGCCGTCGAACCCCGCGCGTTCCGCCAGGCGGGCGCCCAGCGGGTTGTGGGCGCCGGCGATGCGCACGGTGCCGGGGGCGTCGAAAAGGGCGCGCAGTTGTGCCGCGCCACGACGCGGGGCGGGCCGGGCCGAGGGCTCGCGATGTGTGCTGTGGAGGTGGTCCACGGAATTCCCCTCTGCTCAGCTCTGTGCGTGTGCCGGAAGTGCCGGCGAAGTGTCCTGCTGCTTTTGGGATTCCGGGCGCCAGCCCGGCCGGCCGAAGAGATAACCCATGCGGTGCCGCCAGGTGTCGGCGCCGCGTACCTCCCGGGCCATGGTGGCGAATTCATGCACCTGGATCTTCCAGATGCTGTAGGTGTTGATCTGCTTCGTCAGCCCGTAGGTGGGGCGTCGGCCCTCCGGCTGGAAGGTGCCGAACATCCGGTCCCAGATGATGAGAATGCTGCCGAAGTTCTTGTCGAGATACTCCGGTTCCGTGCCGTGGTGGACACGGTGGTGCGACGGCGTCACCAAGAGGAATTCCAGCGGGCGCGGCAGCTTTCCGACCTTTTCGGTGTGGGCGAACAGACCGTAGATCAGGTGGAAGGAGTGCATGGTGAAGACCAGTACCGGCGGCACACCCAGCAGCGGCAGCGGAAGCCAGACGAGCTTTTCGAACCACTGCGCCCACTTGCGCCGCAGCGCCGTCGAGGTATTGAAGTACTCGCTGGAATGGTGGACTTGGTGACCGGCCCAGATGATCCGGATCATATGGGCCGAACGGTGATACCAGTACAGCAGGAATTCGACGCCGAAGAAGAGCACCACCCAGGTCCACCAGGCGTCGGCCGGCAGATGGAACGGGGCGAGGTACGTATAGACCACCGCGTAGAGCCCGAGCGCCGCGGCGCGCAGCAGCGTGGACACCACCAGCGCGCCCAGCCCGGTCAGCACGCTGGCCCGGGTGTCGCGGGCGTCGAAGCCCTTGGCGTCCTTGTCGTCGCCGAAGCGCAGGGCCAGCATTTCCACGGCGACCAGCAGGCCGACGGCGGGCAGGGCGAAGACGATCGGATCTCTGAGACGGTCGAGGATCTGTGACAGCACGTATTTCTCCAGGAACCCTTATTCGCTGACGGTGGCGAGTGCCTTCGCCTTGGTGGCGTACATGTCGACGTACTCCTGACCGGAGAGCACCGCGATCTCGTGCATGACCTGGTCGGCCACCTGACGGCGCAGACGCGCCTCGCCGGACCGCCCCCGGTGCTCCGAGAAATCCATGGGGGCGCCGAAGCGCAGCCGGAAGCGGTGAGGGCGGAACATCAGCGTCCCGGGCGGCTGGACCTTTTCGGTGCCGATCAGCCCGCACGGAATCACCGGTGCCCCGGTGAGCAGGGCCAGATAACCGACCCCGGTACGGCCGCGGTAGAGGCGGCCGTCGTGGGTGCGGGTGCCTTCCGGATGAATACCGAAGATCTTTCCCTCGCCCAGTACGCGCTCGGCGAGCTGGAGCGCGGCCACACCGCCGTGACCGCCGTCGCGCTCGACCGGAACCAGCCCGATGGCCCGGAAGAAGCAGGCGGCGAGCCGGCCTTTGACGCCTTTCCCGGTCAGCCGCTCGGCCTTCCCGATGAAGGCAACGGGGCGCTTGACGGCCAGCGCGATGAAGACATGGTCGGAGAACGACAGGTGATTCGCCGCGATGATGCAGGGGCCTGTGGTGGGAATGTGTTCGGTGCCGTCGATATGCGGCCGGAAGACGATCCGCATCAGCGTCGCAAGGACGACTCTGAGCGCTCTGAAAAACACCGTCCGCCTCCAATCTGCAAAGGAACGTGCGGGGTTGCCGACGCCGGTACGCGGTGGGTACCGGGAAAGGTTCTGGGGAGGGGGAGCGGCGCCTCAGTGCACGATCGTGCGGCCGCCTTCGAGGACGAGGGTGGCGCCGGTGAGGTAGCGCATCCCGTCGTCGGCCAGCGCCACCACGGCCCGGCCGATGTCCTGCTCGGCGTCCCCGAGCCGGCCGAGCGGAATCTCCGACAGCACCTCGGCGTGCTTCTCGGGGTGCGCCTCGAAGTACGCGGCCGCGCCGGGGCTGAGCGAGACCGGGCAGATCGCGTTGACCCGGATGCCGTACGGGCCCCACTCCCGGGCGGCGACCCGGGTGAGCCCGCGGATCGCCTCCTTCGCCATCGCGTAGGAGGCGAAGCCTTCCTGGCCGATGAGCGCCGCGGAGGAGGCGAGGTTGACGATGCTGCCGCCGCGCCGCTTCAGGTACGGCAGGGCCGCACGCATTGCGTGGAAGGTGCCCAACGGGCCGCTGCGGTAGGCGAGTTCGAGGTCCTCGTAGCTGGTTTCCGCCAGCGGCCGCTGCACGACCGACTGGGCGTTGTTGACGAGGATGTCCAGCCCCCCGAAGGTCCGGACGGTCTCCTCGACCATGCGGTCGACCTCGTCGCGCTGCCCCACGTCAGCGACGACGGCGTGCCCGGCGGCCCCGCGCTCCTCGATCTCGGCGACCACGGCCCGCAGCGTTTTCTCGGTGCGCCCGGTGACGACGACGTCGGCGCCGTCGGCGGCCAGCGCCAGGGCGATGCCCCGGCCGATGCCCTGGCCGCCGCCGGTGACCAGAGCCGTCGTCCCGGCCAGGCGCTGGTGGGAAGTCATGGAGTGGTGTGCCCTTTCGCGTGCGGTACGGGGGCGTCGTCGCCCCAGAAGGTCTGCCAGGTGGGGAAGGAGTGCGGGAGGGCGGGGTGTCCCGCGGGCGGCCAGTCCGCAAAGCCGACGGCCTGCGGGCGGTCCGTCACATCGGCGGCGTACCAGTGCCGTTCACGGCGCCGGGTGAAGAGCCATTCGCCGTCCACGCACGCGTAGTCGTCGAAGTAGCAGATCGCCATGACGATCCAGCGGTCGTCCACCTCGTGCTCGGCGCGGCAGTAGACCGTCCCGGTCGCCCGCTGCGTCCCCTGCCACTCGATGCGATGGCCGGTGATGTGGTGCACCGACCGGTGGAAGGTGCGCAGCATCGGTGCGATGTGGTGGCGCAGCACGTCGCGGCCGCGGCCGGCCCGCCCCATGTCCACGTCGGGGTGGAAGCACCCCACCCATGCGTCCAGGTCGCGTGCGTCGACGGCGAGCGCATAGCGGAACGCGAGCTGCTGGATCGCCAGGTGTGCTTCCACCCGTGCCAGACGCCGCTCGATCTCCGGGCCGGTCACTGCGTCCACCCTCCCACCGCCACCCTCAAAGGACTATATTAGTTAACTAATATAGCGGGTTAGGTACCTGGAGGTAAGGGAGAGCCATGCCCGACAGAGAGTTCTTCGATCCGGAGGCAGAGACCCTGCCCAGGGAGCGGCTGCTGGCCCGGCAGGAAGCGCGCATCCTCGAACTCGTCCCGTACGTCTTCGAACGCTCCGCGTTCTACCGGGAGTTGTGGAGCGGACACGGTGTCCACCCGCGCGACGTCCGCTCGTTGGAGGACTTCCGCCGGCGCATCCCGACGATCACCAAGGACATGGTCCGCGCGTACCAGGACCGCACCGGCGACCCCTTCGGCGGGCTGCTCTGCACCGACGTCTCGGAGCTGACCTCGGTCTCCTCCAGCTCCGGCACCACCGGCCGGCCGACGTTCTTCGCCGAACAGTGGGATCAGTGTCCGCCGCTGCCGGCCGCGATGCTGCGCGACCTGTGGGGGCTGGGACTGCGGCCCGGCGACCGGGTGCTGAGCCAGCCCGGCACCATACGCAATCTGCTCGACTACGTCTTCCACGCGCTGGGCACCACCGTCGTCTGCGTGGAGTCGGGACCCGGGCAGATGGCCGGGGTCGTCGAGGCGGCCCGGCGCTACCGGCCCGCCTTCTTGCAGCTCACCTACGCCCAGGTCGTCGAGCTGACCCGGCTCGCGGACCGGCTCGATCTGCGCGAGGCGTTCTCCTCCCTGAAGGCCGCCGCCTTCGCCGGCGCGCCCATGAGCCGCCGGATGCGGGAGATGGTCCGACAGGACTGGGGCATCGAGCTGTTCGAGTACACCAGCGCCGCCGACACCGGGATGGCGTGGGAGTGCGACCGGCACGACGGCTTCCATCTGTGGGAGGACACGGTCTTCGCCGAGTGCCTTGATCCGCAGGGCCTCGCCGAGGTCCCCGAGGGGGAACTCGGCGAGCTGGTCGCCACCGACCTCGACAACCCCACGGCGCCGCTGATCCGCTACCGCAGCGACGACCTCGTCCGGCTCAGCCGGAAGCCGTGCGACTGCGGGCGCACCCACGGCCGGATGTGGCTGCGGGGCCGGTGCGGCGACGAGACCCTGGTCGGCGGAGTGCCCGTCATGCTGCGCGACATCGGACTCGCGGTCGAGGACCAGCCGGAGTGCGCCGGCGGGGTGTTCCAGATGGTCCGGCCGCAGCGCGAACTGAGCGCGCTCACGGTCCGGGTCGGCTATGAGACCGCCGGGGCCGGCGCGCCGCCCCCGGATCTGGCGGAGCGGCTGCGCAAGGCGATTCACGCGCGCACCGGGGTGACTCCGGTGCTGGAACTGCGTACGGAGCACGAGCTGCTGGCGGGTTCCAGCGGCGTGGGCAAGCTGACACGAGTGGTGAGGTCATGATGGTACGAACGGAATCCCTGGCGCGCGCCACGTCCCTGGGCCGGCCCGAAGTCGCCTACGTGGCCCGGTTCACCGCCGCCGACGGCGCCGGCGAGGAGTTCAAGGTCACCTGGTCCGACATCGCCCGGGACACCATGTGGCTGCAAAAGCGCTTCACGGCATGGGGGATGGGGCGGGGCAAGCAGGTCCTGCTCTCGACCTCGGGCCACGAGGGCGCATGGTTCCTGCCGGTGATCAACGCGTTGAAGGCGATCGGCTGTACCTATGCGATCGCCGAGGCGATGGCCTGGGACTGGCGCCGGTCGCTGGTCTTCCACGAGGAGCTGGAGCTCTACGCGATGCTGGGGCTGTCCGGCGAGATCGTGGCGGAACAGACCAAGTGCCGCAAGGCGGCCGATCTCTTCGGCGATGTCCCGGTGCTCCTGGCGCGGCCCGCCGCCGTCCGGCAGCTGGCCGCGGGCGGGGTCGGCGCGGGCGTGCTGACGCCCATGGGTCCCGCGCTGGCCGTGCAGTGCCCCGAATCCCCCGGGGCCCATATCGACTCGGTGCGGTGGTGGGTGGCGGAGCGCCGGGGCCGGATCCACCTCTCCGCCCGCGCCGGCGGCGGGGGCCGCGGTGCGGCGGAGACCGGGCTGGGCGTCGAGGGCGTGGTGCTGGGCGGACGGTGCGGGTGCGGCAGCGACGACCCCCGGGTGCTGCTGAGCTGACCGGGGCTGCCGCGCCCCGGTACGGCCGGGGCGCGGCAGCGGTGGTCAGCGGGTGCCGTCCGGCACGAAGTACGGCAGGCTGATCTCGTCGCTGACGGGCCGGAAGCTGACCCGGACCGGCATCCCGATCACGACCTGCTCGACGGGCACGTCGACCACATGGCTGAGCAGGGTGCCGCCGTCCTCCAGATCGACGGCGGCCAGGGCGAAGGGCACCTCGAAGCCCGGCCCGGGGGCACGGTGCACCACGGTCACCGCGTACACCGTGCCGCGGCCCGTGCTGGGCTCCCAGGTCCAGTTGTCCGACCAGCACGCGGGGCAGACCGGTTCGGGCGCGAAGAAGCGGTGGCCGCAGGGGTTGCAGGCCGGAACGACCAGCCGGCCGTGCCGCGCGGCCGCCCAGAAGGGCCGGGTCAGCTCCGTCGGTACGGGAACGGGGCGGGCCATCACCGGCTCCTTCCCAGCAGGCACATTTCGTAGTGCTGCGCACCGGAGCCCGCGTTGGCGACCAGCGCCAGCTCGGCGCCGGGGATCTGGTGCACGGCGCTGCCGCGCAGCTGGCGTACGGCCTCCACGACCCGCAGGGTCATCTGCTGGGTGCCGTTCCAGGCGTAGGACAGACAGCCGCCGTCGGGGTTGACCGGATGCCTGCCGTCCGGGGCGATCGCGCCGTCGGCCGCGAGCAGGCCGCCCTCGCCCTCCGCGCACAGCCCCAGCACCTCCAGCTGCCGGATCACCTCGAAGGAGTTCGGGTCGTAGAGGGAGAAGACGTCGATGTCGTGGGCGGTGAGCCCGGCCCGTGCGTAGCAGCGCGCGGCGGACGCGGCACCGATCCGCCCGACCTCACGGCCCAGCGCCGGATTCACATACGCCGCATGGTGGTACTCCATCGATCCGGCGAGCACCGCGACCGGCGGCCGCGGCAGATCGCGGGCCCGTTCGGCCGTGGTGACCACGAAGGCGGCGCCGCCCTCGCCGACGATGCAGCAGTCCAGGAGGTGCAGCGGGCTACAGATCATCCGCGAGGCCAGGACGTCCTGGGCGGTGTACGGGCCGCGTCCGTACATCATCGCCTCGGGGTTGGTGCTGCCGTTGTTCCGCAGGGTGGCCGCGACCTGCGCCAACTGCTCCTCGGTGGTGCCGAATTCATACATGTGGCGGGAGGCGACCAGGGCGAACTGGGCCACCACGTACGCGCCCCACACATCGGTGAACTCCAGCGGCCGGCCGGCCCCGACCGGTGCGCGGTCAGTGCCCCGGGAGACCAGCTTGCAGCCGCCCACCACGACGGTGTCGGCGTACCCGGCGCGCACCGCGGCGGCCGCCTTCAGCAGCCCGCGGACCCCGGCGTTGTCCATGAAGGAGTCGCTCGTCCAGTGCAGCCGGCCGCCGAACAGCCGGGCCCAGGAGGCACCGTCGTCCGGCGCACCCCCCGGCCCCGGCCAGTCCAGCTGCACACCGTCCACGTCCGCGGGACGCAGGCCCGCGTCGGCCACCGCCTCCCGCGCCGCCTCCAACGCCAGGTCCATCGCACTGCGGTGGGGGAGGGACAGCGCCTGTTCGGTCGCGTGCATGCCCACGATCACGGGCCGGCGGTCACTCATCTCAGCGCCCGGGGCCGAGCGTCGCCGAGCCCGGGTAGCCGCCCCCGCCGTACTCCTTGTCGAGCGCGTCGTAGTCCCGTGCGCCCGACACGGTCCGGGGCAGCGCTGCGGTGAACTCCACCGACTTGGGCTTCTTGTACGAGGCGATTCGCGGCCGGCAGTGCTCGATGATCTCCCGCTCGCTCACCCCGGCGTCCGGCTCCAGGACCACGATCGCCTTGACGTCCTGCGCCCAGCGGGTGTTCGGCACGCCGATGACGGCCGCCTCACGGACCGCGGGGTGCTGCTCGATGCAGTTCTCCACCTCGGCCGGGAAGATGTTCTCCGCCGCCGACTTGAGCATCCGGGTCGTGGTGCCGAGGAAGGTGATCGAGCCGTCCGGCTCCCGCCGGCCGAGGTCGGTGGTGTGCCACCAGCCGGAGCGGAAGCGGTGCGCGTTGACCTCGTCCCGGTTCCAGTAGCCCCGGTGGACGACGGTGCCGCGGGCACAGATCTCACCGGCCTCGCCCACCGCGCACTCCCGGCCCTCGGTGTCGAGGATGCGGACCGTCAGACCGGGGCCCGGCCGTCCCGCGTTGCCGGCGGCCGGTCCTCCGTACGCGGCCGTGACCGAGAAGCCGGACAGCTCCGTCTGGCCGTAGCCGCGCCCGGCCGCACCGCCGCTGCGGGTGAACCGGCTGGTGTCGGTGGTGGCCATGCCCTCCCACAGATGGGGCGCCACGGTCGCCCGCAGCCGGGAGAGGTCGTGCCCCGTACCGCGGTTGAGCCGGACGATCTCCGCGACCGTGGGCGGCATCAGGAACGCGTGGGTGCACTCCTCGGCGACGAGCAGGTCCCGCACCTCCTCGGCCAGCACCCGCCGCACGATGACGTTCTTGCCGGCCATCAGCAGCGTCGGCATCCCCCAGAACTGGTAGTTGCCGATGTGGAACATGGGGCCGGAGTTGAGGAACGCCGTGGTGTGGTCGATATCGCCCAGCCAGGCCGCCGCGGTGGCCATCGCGATCAGATTGGTGTGGGAGAGCAGCGAACCGCACTGCCGCCCGCTCATCGCGGCGGTGTACAGGACCAGGACGGGGGAGTCGGGATCGATGTCCAGGTCCGGGTCGGCGAGCCCGCCCGCGGCGAGAAAGGCCTCGTATCCGTCGGGGTCCTGTGGCGCGCTGTCATGGCGCAGCCACCGCGCGGTGTCGTCGGACCCCAGCGCCTCCCGGGTCCGGGCGACGGTCTCGTGGATCTCCTGGTGCTGCCAGACCACGAGGTGCGGGTCGAAGTCCCGCAGCGCGAACTCCATTTCCGGCGGCGCCCAGCGCCAGTAGCCGACGCACACCATCGCGCCGAGCTTGCCGGCCGCGGCGATCAGTTCGTAGACCCGGAACGAGTTCTGTCCCAGCCACATGATCCGGTCGCCGCGGCCGATCCCCGAGGCAGCCAGGGAGCCGGCCAGCCGGTTGACCCGGTCGTCCAGCTCGGGCCAGGTGAGCCGGACAGGGCCGTCGACCAGGGCGGTACGCCCCGGATGCGACCGGCGGTGTTCGCGCAGGACGTCGCCGATGGTCGTGTGCTGCAAGGTGGCTCCTAGGCGGTCGGGGACCCGGTCAGACCGTGGCCGGCAGGGCGGGCACGGTGAACAGATCGGTGAAGTTGCGCCGCGTGATCAGGTCGCGGACCTCGGGGTCCACCCCGGCGAACAGCTCGGTCACCACTTCCTGGGTGCGCGGGAAGGTGCCTTCCAGGTGCGGGTAGTCGCTGCCCCACAGCACGTTGGTGTAGTTCATCGCCGTGACCGCGCCGATCGCCGTCTCGTCGTGCTGGAAGGACGCGTACACCTGGCGGCGCACCAGCTCGCCGGGGAGCATCGAGAGCTTGGGCCGTACGAACATGCCGTGCTGGCGGTAGGCCTCGTCCATCCGGTCGGCGAGGGCGGGCACCCAGGCGCAGCCCGCCTCGGCGATGAGGACCCGCAGCCCCGGATGGCGGTCGAGCGCTCCCGAGGCGACCAGCTGTGCCACCGCCCGCTGCGCGGGGAACAGGGTCTCCACGTAGTTGATGACCGCGCCGCCGGGGCCCCGCGCGACGACGGTGTCGGCGCCGGTGCCGATGTGGATGCTCACCGTCATGCCCGCTTCTTCGGCGGCGGCCCACAGGGGCTCCCACACGTCCATGTTGAACTCCCGGCCCGGCGGGGGAGTCGCGGCGAGGAAGACCGTCTGGTAGCCCATGTCCGCGGCCCGCCACAGTTCGGCGACCGCGTCGTCGGTGTCCAGCATGGACACCATCGCGGCGCCCACCAGCCGCGGCGACAGGGAGAGGAAGTCCGACTTCAGCCAGTCGTTGTAGACCTTGATGCACTCATGGGCCAGCACCGGGTCGGTCATCACGGCGGTCCACAGACCCCGGGAGGGGAAGACCACCTCGCCCCAGATGCCCTGGTCGTCGAGGTCCTTGAGCCGGATGTGGTGGTCCAGCGCACCGGGCGGGCGCATGGCGTCGGCGAAGTCGAGCGGGTCGCGCCGCACGACCTGGCCGTCGACGTAGACCGTCTCGCGGCCGTTGTCGCGCACACAGCGCGGTGCCCGGTCGCGCAGCGCCGCGGGCAGGGCGCGCTCCCAGAGGTCGTCGGGCTCCAGGACATGGGAGTCGGCGGAGTTGAGCCAGAGCTTTTCCATGGAATTCTCCAGACGTGAGCTGTTCGGTGGGCCCGGGACGGCGGGCGGATCGGGACAGGAGCGCGGCGTCCGGCGCGGGGGCCGGGCGGCGGGTGTCAGCGCACGGTGAGACAGGTGTCGGCCAGGACGGGCGCGTCCGCGCGGTCGGCGGCGGTGGCCAGGGCGCGGATCTCCCCCGCTTCCTGCCAGGTGCGGACGCACACGGTCTCGCCCGGGTGGAGGACGCCGGCGAACCGGGTGCCGTACGCGGCGACGCGGGTGACCTCGCCGCCGAGGTGCGCGTCCACCACGGCCTTGAGCACCATGCCGTAGGTGCACAGACCGTGCAGGACCGGCCGGTCGAAGCCCGCCGCCGCGGCCACCGCCGGATCCGCGTGCAGCGGGTTGAAGTCGCCGCACAGCCGGTAGAGCAGCGCCTGGTCCTCGCGGGTGGCCAGGTGCAGGACGCGGTCCGGCGCCCGGTCCGGCGCGGGCCGCCGCCGGTCAGGGCCGGGTCCGCCGCCGAAACCGCCCTCCCCGCGCAGATGGGCGTCCCCCTCGGCGGTCCACAACGGCCCGTCCGCGTCCGCGACTTCGGAGCGCAGCACCACCACCGCGGCCCGGCCCCGGTCCAGCACCTCCGTCACCCGGGTGGTCTGGACGGCCTTCCCGTGCACCGGCAGCGGACGGTAAAGCGTGAGGCGCTGCGCGCCGTGCAGCATCGCCGCGGGGTCCACGTCGATGCCGGGCGGGGCGAAGCCGCCGCCCGCGGCCTGCCCGCCGCCCGCCACGGTGGCGAAGGACGGCAGCACCTGGAGCGCGCTCTCCAGCGTGTAGCGCAGCTCGCCGGGGTCGGTGGCGGGCCGTCCCGCGCCGATCGCCAGGTGGTAGAGGAGGACGTCGCGGTGGTCCCAGGTGAGGTCGGTGACGGTGGGCGGGGCCGCGAGGACGGCCGGGACATCGAGGGGCATGGGAAGGCCTTCTGCCGGTGGATGGGACGGCCGGCGGTCGGTGCGCGCGGGGCCGGCGGGCGGTCAGAGCGCGAGCAGCGGGATGGCGCAGAGCAGGAGGTCGCCGCCCATCGCCAGCGAGAGGCTGTGCTTGCGCATCGTGGACTCGTGCGGGAGGTTCTCCCGCGAGATGTGCCGCAGCAGCTTGATCTTGTCCACGAGGAAGGCGGCGCTCGCCAGGATGCCGAGCAGCGCCCAGAGGACGCCGTACGGCCACAGCCCGGCGCCGATGAACAGCAGCCCGAGCGCGGTCCACAGGCACGCCACCACCAGCGCATGGCGCGGGCCGTGCTGTACGGCGGGCGTACGGTCCCCGGCCTTGGCGTCACCGATCAGGTCCGGGATGCACCACCACAGGGAGCGGCCGAACAGCAGGATGCCGAGCCCGGTGAGGAACAGCCACGCGCTGAGCGGTACGTCCGCCCGCACCGCCGCATACGTCGACAGCGACGGCAGGAAGGCGAAGGTCGCCCCGAAGTAGGCGGGGTTGGCGTAGCCGCGCCGCTTCAGCCGGACCGGCTCCAGGTTGTAGGCGAGGTGGAGCACGATCGACAGCGCCACCCCCACCGCGACGAGCGGCCGGCCGAGCCAGAGCGCGACCCAGACGGACAGCCCGAGGGCGAGCGCCATCTCCAGTGCCGCGCAGGTGAACGCGGTGCGGACGCTGAGGTGCTGGGTGGCGCGGGCGATGCTCTCCTTGCCGCTGGTGTGGGTGTCCGCCCGGATGTCCAGACCGGCGTTGAGCGGGTTCTGGGAGATGATCGCGACGATATTGGCGAACAGCATGATCAGGACGGGCGCGGCGGCCAGGCTGCCCGGACCCGTCGCCGCGAGGCAGGCGCCCCACAGGACATGGCAGAGATAGATGACCGGAAAGGGGTATTCCAGCCGGTGGATGCGGACGAGGCTCCGCAGCCCTTCGCCGCGTGCGGCGGGCAGTTCCGACGTCATGCTGGACACTCGGTCACCGTCATTCTCAGGTCTTCGCTCGGACCCATCGCCGGACCGCGCAGCTGCGGTACCCCGGTCTCCGGATTGACGCACTTCAGTTCTCGCCGGCGCAGCACCGCCGCCACCACCATCCGCATCTCCAGCATCGCGAGGTCGGCACCGAGACAGCGGCGGGTGCCGCCGCCGAACGGCAGGTACTCCTGGGCGGACTTGCGCTTGCCCAGGAAGCGGTGCGGGTCGAAGCGCTCCGGCTGCGGGTAGAGATCCGGCTGCTGGTGCGCCAGGTAGATGCACGGCGTCAGCCGGGTGCCCGCGTCGTGCGGTACCCCGTCGATCTCCTGGCCCTCGTTGAGCACACGGTTGCCGGCCACCACGGCGGGCGGCGAGATCCGCAGCACCTCCCGGCAGGCCGCGTCCAGCAGCGGTACGTCCTCCGCCGCCGCACCGCTGGAGGAGGTGGCCTTCAGCTCGTCGATGATGTCGCGGCGCACCTCGTCGTGCTCCGCGAGCCAGAACAGCGCCCAGGAGATCGCCGAGGCGGTCGTCTCGTGGCCCGCGAACAGCAACGAGACGATCTGGTCACGCAGTTCGCCGTCGCCCAGCGGGCCGAGCGGCTCCTCACCGCTGCGCAGCACCTCGGCGAGCGTGGCCGGCGACGGCTCCGGCGCACCGGAACCCGCACCGCCGCCGGCGCTCTTGCCGCTCACCGGGCACAGCAGCTCCTTGTCCAGGCTCTCGCGCTGCCGCACAAAGGTGCGCCAGGGAGACGGCAGGGCGTGCGGCAGCCGCAGATAGCGGTAGGCGAGGGTGCGGCCGCGCGAGCCCAGCACCCCCTCGATCCAGGAGGTGAAGCGGTGCAGCAGACCGTGGTCCACCGGGCCGAGGATGATCTGGCTGACGATCTGAAGGGTGAGCCTGCGGGTCCAGTCGGGCACCTGGAAGTCGGTGCCCGGCCGCAGTTCGTCGATCGCCGCCCGGGTGGCCTCGGCGATCAGCTCCTCGTAGCCGCGCAGCGGACGGCCGCGCAGCCGCGGGCCGATCACCTGGCGGTACGCGGCGTGCCGCGGCCCGTTGGCGAACAGCAGCGAGGTGTCGCCGACCAGCGGGCCGAGCGTGTCGGAGCCCTCCAGCGTCATGTTCCGGTCGCCGCGGAAGACCTGGCTGATGATCTCCGGCTTCCACACCAGGAGCGCCCGGCCGGGCGGCCCGCTGAGCTCGGCCACACCGGAGCGGTCGTTCTTGTGGGCGTCCAGGAAGGAGAGGGTGCGGAAGGCGAAGCGGTACTTGTTGCCGCGCGAGGCGGCCGTGGGGCGGGTGGTCATCAAGCACCTCCGGAAGCGGCGGACTCGGCGCCGCCGAGCGCCAGTGCCGCGAGCCGCGCCGCCCGGATGACGGTCACCGGCGCGTAGATGTCCTTGTCGTGCCAGAGCCCGGGGTAGGAGGCCGGGTCGTCGTGGGCCAGCAGCGCGTCGCAGCCGCGGGCCGCCGACCGGGCGACGGTCCCCGGGCTCCCGGGGGTACGGGTACGCATCAGGAGCTGCACCATGTACGCGGTCTCCTCCGTGGTGCCCTGCCAGCGTCCCCAGGAGCCGTCGGCGCGCTGGGTCGCCAGTGCCCACGCGGCGGCCCGGCCGACCGCGGCCCGTGCGGACGGGCCGCCGAACTCGGCGAGCGCCAGCGCACAGCAGGCCGTGGCGTAGTACGGCGAGGCGTGCCACTTGTCCATCCAGCTGCCGTCGGGCAGCTGGTTGTCCAGCAGCCAGTCGCTGATCATCCGGATCTCCGCGCCATAGCGTCCCGCGTCGTCGGGGCGCACCGTGACGTGATGGCCGAGGGCCTCCAGGATGTGTGCGTTGGTGCTGGTGGAGGGGGTGCGCTCGACGCCGAAGCAGGAGAAGTAGCCGTCCCGGCGGAAGTGCATCAGGCTGTCGGGGCGGTGCGTCCTGCCGTGCTGCGCCAGGGCGAAGAGGACGGCGGCGGTGTCGTCGGAGTCGCTCGGCAGACCGGGGGCGGCGGCTGTGCCCTCGTCCGTGAGACCCGCTTCGAGGCTGTCGAGGAGCGCGGCCGGGGCCTCGTAGCGCAGGCCGGAGGCGGCCAGCGAGTTGAGGACCCACGCCTGCTCGAAGTAGACGATCGGGGTGATCGAGGGCACCGGCCCGCCGAACCGCGCCTGGACGTCACGGAGATAGGCGACGCCCGGCGCGGCCGGATCGGGCGAGGCGCCCAGCCAGGCGGCGGTGGCGGCGGGGGAGCAGCCGACCGAGCCGTTGTGCGGCGGTGCGCCCTCGTGCGGCCGGGCACCGCGGGTGCCGTCGCGGGTGATGGCCTCCAGTGTGTGCCACAGCTTCTCCGGCAGCGGCGCCTGCTCGGTCATCTCCCGGACGCCGGCCAGCAGCGCACCGTCCAGGTCGGGCGCCGGTGACGTCAGGGTGGTGCCGGACCATGCCCCGAGCTTGCCGGGTGCCTGCTCGGTCAGCGCGGCCAGCCGGGTGTTGATGTCCGCGAGCAGGGACGGCGCGACGAACTCGACGCCGATGGTGTCGGGCACCGGACCGGCGAGCAGACCGTCCTGGAGGGCGCCCAGACCGCCGGCGCAGGCCGCGGCGAGGTCGTCGTGGGGCGGGTGCGGCGCGCCGGATTCCGGCCGGGCGAGTTCGGTCAGCAGCGCCTCCACCGCACTGAGCGTGGGTACCAGGCCGTACCCGTCGGGTGCGCCCCAGCTTCCGTCCTGGTTCTGCTCCTCGACCAGATAGCCGAGACGCTCCCGGTGGCCGTCGAGCCACGGGGCGAGGGAGACCAGCCGGGCGGTGTCGTACACCGACGGAGCGACCAGGCCCCAGGGGTCGTGGACGGTCGCCGCGAGCAGCGCGGCCGCCTCGGCCTCGCGGGGGGCGGGCGTGGGCTGAGCGGGAACTTCGAGCACGGCTCTCCCTTGGTCGGGCGGCGGCCTGGCGGACGACGCGGCGATGGATGAATCATTTATATAATCCAACTTAGAGTGCTAGTCTCGCAACTGTTGTTGTCGTTCGTGGTGTTGGGGGGCTGGCTGGTGGCTGGGCTGGTGTGGGAGCC